>DASTSJ010000075.1:0-24400 GCA_035760765.1 Edaphobacter sp.
GCGCGGGGAAGCTTTGCGAAGGCCACGATCTGGTCCCATCCTTCCGGTGGTGTAACGGTTACGACTGCTGAGGTCTTTGCGAGCTTCTTGTACGGCCAGAATGCCCAGCCGATGTCGTTCTTCTCAAGCAACTGGCGGAACTGCGAGATCCACTCGTCGTTGTTTTCTCCGGATTCACCCAGCCAGAGAGGCACGTTGTACTTCTGGCTGAAGTCAACGTAGCTCTGAACGGCAGACTGCTCCACAGGCATCCAGTATTTGTGCAAGGTGTAGGCGGTGTTCTTGTCAAACGGCGGTCCGAAGACTGAGAAGTTCGTATCCCACTGCGCTCCTCCAAGAAAGAGGATGTGGTGCGTATCAATGGTGCGGATGGCTAGGGTGAGCTTTTTGTACAGCGGTTCAAGCTTGGCATTGAGCGGACGCAGCGCAGGATAGTGGGGGATGGGCTCGTTCAGCAGGTCGTAGCCGAGCACCGTCGGGTTGTTCTGGTAGTGACGCGCGATCCGTTCCCATATGGTGACAAGGTGGGCCTGCTCCATCGGGCTGTCGTAGAGCCACGGATAACCGTGGCTGTCATCGATGTTGGTGCCAGTCTGTCCTCCGGGGGCAGCGTGCATGTCGAGGATGACGTAGATTCCTTCCTCACGCGCCCAGCCCACCACGCGATCCACAAGGCGAAAACCTTCCGCGTCATCCGTCTCAAAGAACTTGTAGTGCATGGGAATGCGAATCGAGTTGAAACCAGCCTCGTGAATGAGGTGAATGTCGGCCCGGGTGACATAGTTTTCGCGATAGTCATGCCAGAACTGTTGTGACTTATCCGGCCCGAGGAGCTCCAGCACAAGCTCTTCAATCTCGCGGCCAGACTGTGGTCCGCCGTCAAAGAGCCACATATATCCTTCGGTCACCATCCAGTTCCCCAGGCTGGTCCCACGGAGAAGCAGAGGCTTTCCGCTGCCGTCTACGATATGCCTGCCTTGGGTGCGGGCAAATTGCGCATTCGCTGTCAGCGAAGCGAGCGACAGCATGAGTATGGCAAGGTATTGGCGAATAAACATGGTTATCCCTCGTCGTGAATCATTTCACTAACGCTGCAGTGTAACTTCCAGGGTTGCATGTTCGGTTGCGTTCGAGTCATCCCCCATCCATAGATCGAACGTTCCGGGCTCAATGGACCAGTGGCGCGTCTGCGTGCTCCAGAAGCCAAGCTCATGCGTATCCAGCTTCAGGGTGACTGTCCGGCGCTCCCCGGGCTTCAGGGTGATGCGACGAAAGCCTTTCAGCTCCCGTACAGGTCGGGATGCAGAGCCTGCACGCTGATGCGTGTAAAGTTGCACGACCTCGTCGCCTGTCACGCTGCCGGTGTTCTCTACATCGACGGAGACATCCATGGACTCGCCTGCGCGGATGGTCTTCGCGCCTATCTTGAGGTTGCTGACAGAGAATTTCGTGTAGCTGAGTCCGTAGCCGAAGGGATAAAGCGGAGCACTGGAGCCGTCCCAGTACCGGGTGTCCGGTTCATTGGGAATCTGCGTGAGGTTTCGCGCGTAGTAGATCGGGACCTGCCCCACGCTGCGCGGCCAGGTCACGGGCAGCTTGCCGCCGGGCACAGCATCGCCAAAGACCAGTTCCGCGATCGCATTGCCGGCTTCCGTTCCGGGATACCAGACGTCGAGGATCGCCTGCACATGCTGTGACGCCCAGGTGATGTTGAGCGGGCGCCCGTTGACCAGCACAAGCACGATTGGCTTGCCCGTGGCGACGGCAGCCTCGAGCAACTGCTCCTGTTTTCCGGGCAGTGTCAGACTGGAGCGGGAGGCGCGCTCTCCGCTCATTGTCTGAGCCTCGCCGAGGACAAGTATGGTGACATCAGCCTGCCGAACAAGGTCGATGGCGTGATTGAACTCTGCCTGTTTTTCAGCGTCCGTCGACAAGGTCGGCTTCGGGCTGGGAAACTGGTCGTCAAAGATCGATGGCTGACTACGCTCGATCTCCACTCCCTTCGTGGCAAGCAGCGTTGTTCCGCTGGATGTGAGGTAGTGTCTTAGTCCTTCCTCGACTGTCACGGTGTCCTGTGGGTGGGCCGCAAGGCTCCAGGAGCCCATGATGTCGGGCTGAGAGTCGATGAGCGGGCCGATTAGAGCAATGGAATGCAGATTCTTTGCGAGCGGGAGCAGGTTGTTCTCATTGCGAAGGAGCACTGCGGTCTTTGTAGCGATGGCGCGCGAGGCGCTGCGCTGCTCGGGTGAGACAAGTTCCTTTTGCGAACGTTCGAGCGGGACGTAGGGATTTTTGAAGAGGCCAAGCTTGTACTTGGCCAGGAGAATGTCTCGAACAGCATTGTCGATGGTGCTCTCGACCACCAGCTTCTTCCTGACCGCATCGCCGAGATAGGTGCGGAAGGTCGTTGAGGTCATCTCCATATCGACGCCGGCATTGACGGCCCGAACAGCCGCGTCCTCCGGCCCAGAAGCAAAGCCATGCGTAGCGAGGCTGGGAACTGAGCCCCAGTCGCTGACGACGAGTCCGCGAAAGCCCCACTCCTTTCGCAGGACGTCATGGAGAAGCCATCGATTGCCGGTCGCAGGAACACCGTTGAGATCCATGTAGGCGCTCATGACGGAACCAGCTCCGGCCTTGATGGCTGCATGGAACGGCGGCAGGTAGATGTTCTGGAGTTGCTCTTCCGAGATATCAGAGGAGTCATAGTCACGGCCACCCACGGCAGCACCGTAGCCGGCGAAGTGCTTGACGCAGGCCATGATGCTGTCTGGACTGCTGAGTTCGCTGCCCTGGAAGCCGCGAACCTGCGCCTCTGCCATACGAGAGCCAAGGTAAGGGTCCTCGCCAGCGCCCTCCATGATCCGTCCCCAACGCGGATCGCGAGCGATGTCGACCATTGGACCGAAGGTCCAGCGGATTCCAACGGAGCTTGCCTCGCGCGCTGCCATGCGCTGCGCCTTCTCGGCCGTAGCTGGATCCCAGGATGCTGCAAGAGCGAGCGGAACGGGATACACAGTGCGATAACCATGAATCACATCGAAGCCAAAGAGGATCGGAATGTGAAGGCGACTCTTCTCGACCGCAAGGTGCTGGAGACGATTGATCTCCTGGGGATCGCGAACAAAGAGCATGGAGCCGACGTCTCCCTGGGTGATGAGTTCATCACGATGCTCACCTTCAGGAGAGTTCAAAGCCACCTGGGACATTTGTCCTAGCTTTTCCTCGAGAGTCATTCTGGCAAGCAGCGCATTGACGAAATCGTCGGCCGCGCTGGCCGACTCAGGCCGTGCATGCTTAAGCTGATCTGCAGCCGCGGTTACGCGATTGATCCCGAAGAGAAGACAGCATAGGACACCCGCAGAGAAGATGCGGCGCGCGTGAGGACCAAGAGTGATCGACATCATCGGAACAAGGCTCCAGAATGGACGAGATGCCGTAACGCCTGGCCGGGATGGTGAGTCACCGTGAGGCAGCGGTACGGTTGCTTCTATCGGAGAACGACAGCCGGACAATTTTAGACAAACGTTTGTCTAATTGTCCATTTCGCGAGACTTATGGGCCTCTCTCTTCGTCCTATGGAACAGCACCCCGCTTGAAGATCGAGGCAGATTATCGGCCCGGAGGCAGATAAAACTTCGCACCTTCGCTGCTATTGTTAAGCCAAACTTGTTGTCAGCTTCCTTTGCCTTGTCATGCACAAATCGTCATCAAACAGTAATGGACCGCGCCACGCAAATCTGAAGATGCTGGCCGAATACCTTGGCCTTAGCCCCTCTACAGTTTCTTTCGTCCTGAATGAGACCCCCGGTCGCTCTATCCCGGAGGCGACACGTGCGCGAGTCAAAGCGGCAGCAGAGAAGTTCAACTACAGGCCCAGCATGATCGCCCGCACCTTGCAGGGCAAGCGCATGCAGACCATCGGCATCTTGCTGCCCGAGCTTGGGGAGGGCTATCACTCCCAGGTGCTCTCCGGCGTGGGCGATCTGCTGATGCGCAAGGATTACTTCTACTTCACCGTCCATCACCGCCATCGCAAAGAGCTGGTCAGCGCCTATCCAGGCCTTCTTCGCGCCCGTGGCGTAGACGGTATCGTCGCGATCGACACACACCTCGAAGAGCCACCACCGCTGCCTACAGTGACCGTAGCTGCGCATAATCCGCTGCCAGGCGTCTCCAACGTCTTTCTGGATGAGGATCATGCGGCGCGGCTTTCCTTGACCCACCTGCGCGATCTCGGCCACAAAAAAATTGCCTTCATGCACGGTCAGCCCTTCAGCTCAGATGCCGATACGCGATGGCTGGCGAGCGTAAACGCTGCACGGGAGCTTGGACTGGAGTTGCATGAGGAGCTGGCAATCTATCTTTCGAAAGACTCCCATTCGCCGGAGATCAGCTATCCCGGGATCCGAAAGCTGATCAAGAGCGGACGTCAGTTTACCGCGGTGCTGTGCTTCAACGACGTCGCGGCCATGGGAACGATTCGAGCTCTGCATGAAGCGGGGCTGCGTGTCCCCGACGATGTCTCCGTACTTGGCTTCGACGATATTCAGTCGGCAGAGTACCAGGTGCCGAGCCTGACCACTATTCGTCAGCCGCTGCAGAAGATGGGCAGCACGGCAGCGCAGCTACTGCTGAAGAAGCTAAGTGGGGAGACGATTCCTGAAGCCATTCAGGTGGAGCCTGAGCTGGTCGTACGGGAATCCACGGCTCCTGCGAAGGACGCCGCCACAAGGAGCGCCGTGTATCGCGCTGTGAGACGCTAACGGGATCCCGATCCGGTCAGCTTCTCACCTTCCCGTACGCGATAGAAGCGATCTGCTGCGACGTCCTGAAAGACCTGAGATTTTCCATCGGGCCAATGAATCTCCAGCTTCTCAATGCGGCGGGAAGACCCGAGGCCAAAGTGCAGTCGCGTATCGCTCTGCGAAAGATAACTTCCTCCGCTGCGAACCTCATCCATCTGTCGCACGCCACCGGCCGTAACAAAGACTCGGGCGTTCAGAGCCATTCGGTTTGAGGGGCTGCCTTCAAGCATCAGGCCTATCCAATGGTTCGACGGATCTGGTCTGCTCTCGAGAATGAGAGGTGAGCCGGTAAGATTCTCGATCACCAGGTCAAGGCGACCACGATTGAAGAGATCACCTACGGCCATGCCGCGGCTTACCTGCGGGGTCGTGACAACCTTGCCGATCTCCGCGCTCACATCCTTGAAGGTTCCATTGCGCTGATTCTGAAAGACCAGCCTGGGTTCACGGTAAGCGGTACCTACGGCAGCGTTATCAACCTGCGGGTAGACATGGCCGTTTACCAGGACCAAATCAAGCCATCCTGAGTTATCGAGATCGGCAAAGGCATCGCCCCAGCCGACAAATCGTTCCGTGGGCCGCGCGATGCCGGCGGCGTGCGACACGTCGCTGAAGCTCAGGTTGCCGTCGTTGCGGTAGAGAACGGCGTACTCGTCGCTGAAGTGCGTAATCGCTACGCTCATGCGCCCCGTGTGCATGTAGTCGCCGAGAGCCAGACCCATATTCGCCTGCTCGATCCCATCGTCGCTTACGGCAACACCGGCGTCATAGCCGATTTCGCGAAAGTGTCCGCCACCTTCATTGTGGTACAGGTAATTTGGTTCTCCATCGTTCCCTACAAAGAGGTCGATCTTCCCGTCGTTATCGAAGTCAGACCACACAGCTCCAAGCCCGAAGAATCGCTTCGCATCATCAACTCCCGCTTCCTTTGCAACCTCGCTGAAGGTACCATCGCCGTTGTTGTGGTAGAGCGTATCCGGGTATCCCTTCAGGCCGCGAGGACCGCACTGCACTGCAACTTCGTGGTACTGACAGGTCTTACGGGAGCCGAAGGTAGGCAGATCCTTCAGGTCAAAGTCGACGTAGTGCGGCACGAAGAGATCGACGAAGCCATCACCGTCATAGTCCCCGAAGGTGACGCCGGTTGCCCAGCCGTTGTCTTTATCGAGGCCTGACTGTTTTGTGACATCCGTGAAGGTGCCATCGCCGTTATTGCGATAGAGGACGACACCTCCAAAACAGCTCACCACAAGGTCGGGGCGTCCGTCATTGTTGTAGTCGCCGGTTGCTGCTCCCATCGCCCAGCACGGATACTCGACTCCGGCTTTGGCAGAGACGTCGGTAAAAGTGCCGTCGTGGTTATTGTGGAAGAGAGCGCTTCTAGCCTTCTTTCCTTCGAGGGCCATCGCTACACTTGGGCCGTTCGTGAAGTAGATATCGAGCCAGCCGTCGCCGTCATAGTCCAGCAGAGCGACTCCTCCGCCCATGGATTCAACGATGTATTTCTGCTCGGGACTGGCAAGATGCTCAAAATGGATCTGCGTCGACGCACTAATATCCACGAGTTCGGGGATTCGGATGAGCCCGCCTGAAGGCGAATTAGATTTCTGCTGAGCACTCGAGCAGAGAGGAAGAAGCATCGCAGCGAAGCAGAACCACAGGCAGCGCAGACCCATCGGAACACGCATCAGCGGCCCTCTTTGTCCTGTGCTGTGTCCGTGTCTTCGAGCCGGAGAGTCTTATAGGTCTTTCTGAGCTTCTCCTTCATGTCTTTGTACTTCTGGTACTCCTCCAACTCTCGTTTTGCATCATCAGGCCGCTTCAGCTTACGGTAAACTACGCTCAGCCGATAGTGCGCTTGCACGTTCGATACATCTGCCTTGACGACGCGTTCCAGCAACGGGGCCGCGGCCTGTGCATCATTTTTCTCGGTATAGACACGAGCCAGCCCAATCAGCGCATCGGCATCATTGGGAGCAATGTTGAGAGCTTTTTTGTAAGAGATCGCAGCCTCATCGAGATCGCCCTTATCGAACGCTATATCTCCGAGTCGTGTAATGGACTTTTCATCAGCCGGATTGGCTGCAACCGCGAGCTTGTACTGCTCCTCGGCCTGAGCACGCAGGTTCAGATCGTCCGACGCATGAAGAGCCTCACCCAGCTCGTAGTGGATTCCCGGCAGATTAGGGTTGGCCGCGATAGCCTTGCGAAAATCGGTGATCGCACCGTTCATATCGCGCTGCTGCACAAGCTCATGTGCGATGGCCTGATACATCTGGCCAGAATTTGGCGCGGCAAGCGAAAGACCGATTAACGCTTCTCCAGCAAGATCGGTATAGATGCGATAAGCGGCGTAGAGAACACGAGGATCCGCAGGATTCTTTTGACGCAACAGCTCGACGACGGAGGCAGCACTCGTCAGGTCGTGACTGGCCGTATCCATCTCGATCAGTTCCAGACCCACTTCCATGCGAATACCGGGGTCATCAAGCTGACCAATGACAGACTGCAGATCTCGTTGCGCGGCATCCGTCTCCCCGAGCCGTCGTTCACACATGCCAAGTAGCGCGCGGATCTTGGTCAGACCCGGCTGCTGTTCAAGAGCTGCGCGCAGATGGGGCTCAGCCTCAGAATATTTTTGTTGGAAGTAGAGGAGGACACCAAGGTTCGCTTGTGCGTCGAGATTGGACGGATCAAGCTTCAGCACAGCGGCGAATTCTCTGGCCGCTAGATCTGGTTTTTTCTGGATGAGAAACTGATGTGCCTGCTGCTGATGGGAACTTATCTGACTGGCGGAAGAAGTCTGCTGGGCGCTGCCAGGGTTGGCAGCAGAGATAAGGAACAACAGCAAGAAAGCCCGCAGCGTCATCTTTCGACCATACGCCCTCCGAGGGAGCTGGAGAGCAAAAAAATGGGATGGCGATTGCTCGCCATCCCATGGGTTTTGTTAGAACGAGATGCGACCGCTCAACTGCATGGTGCGGCCGCCGACCGTTGTCGATCGGATAGTTGAGGTCTGGGTGTTGATAGCACCGGAACCCGAATTGACGGTAAGGGCTCCGTTCGGCAATCCGAAGCTCGGATGGTTGAAGATGTTGCTGGCATCCGCCCGAACCTGGAACTTGACGTTCTCCCAGATCGCGAACGACTTCCCAAGCGAGAAGTTGACATTGCTCAGACCAGGTCCGTTCAGCGAATTCCGACCGCTTGTACCAAGGGATCCCGGAGTCGGCTGTGCATATGCCGCTTCGTTGAACCACTGGTTGGTTCCGTGGAAGGCACCATGGCTAGACAATTTCGGAGTGCCAATCAGGTTGGGGTACCACTTGCCGTTCGAGGTGAGCGTATAGGACGACGAATTATCGTCCATGTACACGGTGAAGGGCTGGCCGCTGAGGAGAGTGAGCGTCCCTGATGCCTGCCATCCGCCAATCACTTCGTCGAGAAGCGCATTGTTGTTCAGGAATTGACGGCCCTTTCCGAAAGGAAGCTGATACACCACGTTTCCTTTGAAAGCGTTCCTGACGTCGAAGTTTGAGTTCGCGTAGTTTGCCCGCGGGTCGTAGGCGTCCTGATAGTTCTGGGCACCCGCACGGCTGCCCCATCCTGACGAATCCAACTCGCTCAGGAAGTGAGACCAGACGTAGCTGAAGTTGAAGCTAAGGCCAGCAGACATGCGCTTCTGAATGATGGCCTGCAGGGAGTGATAGTTCGATATCGCGTTATTGGTGCTTCCCTGAATCCCCTGATACTGCGGATAGGGACGGGCAGTCTTGTCGTTGGGAGAGAGGTTCTCCTTGTGCACCTGGTTGATATCGACCGGGAACGGAAGATCATGTCCGTGGCTTGCGACATAAGCGATCTCGGTTACAAGGTTTGAGCCAATCTGCTTCTGCAAGCTCAAATTCCACTGGTACGAACCGCCCACCGGGGAGTGGTACTGGTTGTAAGACACCCGCTGACCGTTGAATCCGTCAGGAGCGGTGGTTGCATTCAGGTACGGAAGATTGGAACCGGACGAACCCAGGATCACCACCGGATTCACGTTCGGAGCCTGATCCGTGAGGTTGCCCTGCGTACCGAAAGCAGCTCCCATTCCCCCACCATATGTATCCAGGCTCCAGTTATAGGCGTAGAGTCCAAAGCCGCCGCGGAGAGTAGTATCTGGATGTAGCAGCCAAGCGAACCCGACGCGGGGAAGGAACGTGTTGTACACCGGAGCCTGCAGCGTCGAGCGACCGTTTGCCTTGGTGGAGCCGTACCACATGGCGCCAAGGGTTCCGGTTGCCGGATTCTGCACCCGCGGATCGAACGTCCGCATATTACCCTTCACTTCACCCCAGCCGGACTGAATCTGATACCGCAGACCAAGATTGAGGGTCAGGTTAGGAGTGACTTTGTAGTCATCCTGGACAAACACCTGAGGAAGCCGCATTCTGGCGCCGTACTCCGGTGTAACCTGTGCGCTCCAGTTCTGTGTCTGACCTAGCAGAAAGTCCGCATACGACAGACCTGTGCCGTTGGTTACATTGGTGGAGGACGTGTAGATTCCGGTATATCCCATGGTTCCGGGATTGATGTTGCCCCATGCGGTGGAATTGTCACGGAAGAACAGGAACTCGCCACCGAAATGGAGAATGTGCTTGCCGCGGATGAGCGTTACAACGTCCGAGGGATCATAGACGTGTTCTTTGTAGACCGCGTTTGTCGCAGGTTGAATCGTATAAAACTGGCTGATGTTGTACTGCGGAAGGACATCGGCTTTGGCGAACTGCCAGCCCAGCTTGGCTGGATATCCCTGTCCCAGAGAAGCCGGAACGAAATAGTTCATCTGGTTGGTATAGCCAATACGCAGCTCGTTGATGACGTTGGGTGAGATGGTCCACACGTCGGTGATCTGGGCGTTGTGCCTGCTTACGTCTTGCGACTGGCAGTTGATTGGGCAGAAGCCCTGACCGTTGGAGTAAGCAGGATTGTCGCTGGCAGTCTCTGTCATGGTCAGACGATTATTGCCAGTGATGTCGTAATCCGCCCGGCCAAAAAACTTCTGGAATGGCTGCGAGTTGGGAACGTTATAGAAGAAGTTGTTCTGTTGAAGACCGTTGCTGGCAATGGTAGGAGCCGTATTGGGCCGGGGGAACAATGCGCCTGATGCCTTCGCGACAGGGTCCAGCCGACTTGCTGGGATCTTGTTTCCGTTTCCATACTCCTGCGCGAAGGAAAGCCGGTCGTAGCAAGGACACTGCTGAGTCTTGCCTGGTACGCCCGGAAGCGGACGTGTTCCGGTAGCCTGGGTCAGCACCGTGCTGGCCGGATCATAAATGGTAGGCAAACCGGTAAAGTCGCCGTTCAGCATGGCGTCTGTCGGAACAGTTGTGTACCCCTGCGATGCTGCGCCGTGGTTGATGACCTTGTCGTAATCAAAGAAGAAGAAGAGCTTGTTCTTCCAGATTGGTCCACCGACCGAGAAACCGAAGTTGTTATAACGGACCTTCGCGATCGCCTGTTGCCTGGTCTTCTGAGCGAACGCGTAGCTGGCGGCGTTCATGGCATCGTTCTGGAAGTACTCATATGCCGAACCATGAAAGTTGTTCGTTCCGCCCTTACTGATCTGGTTGAACATGATGCCGCCGACTCCGTACTGCGCGGAGAAGGCTGAAGCGCTTACCTTCACCTCCTGGATGGTCTCGAAGATCATGACATCGGCGTTCGCACTGGAAGGCAACGTAATGGCTGCACCGTCAGCAAGCACCGTGCTGAACGGAAGATTTCCATTCACGGCAACTTCCTGACCGGGACTCTTTGCGCCCTGGGAGCCGCCTGGAGCACCCGTCGCGCCCGGCACGAGGATGGTGAAATTCTCCCAGTTAGGAGTTCCCGTCTGGGGCAGCTCGGCCATTGTCTTGGCCTCAAGCGTCGTGGTCTGCTCCGCATTTTCGGTCGAGAGCAGAGGGAGATCGGTGTTCACGACCACCTGCTCCGAGACCTGACCGATATTCAGCTGGGCGTTGACTGTCGTGTTCCCGACTGTCAGCGTGATCGCGGAGCGGACATATTTCTGGAAGCCCTGCTTCGAGAAGGTAACCTCGTAGGTCCCCGGAACGATCGAGGACGTGTCGTAGAGACCGTCCTGGTTCGTTGTGAAGTCTTTTGACACTCCCGTGTTCTTATTGAGAACTGTAACCGTCACGTCAGGGATAGCGGCGCCGCTCGAATCGGTCACGATGCCGCGGATGTCGCCGGCGTTCATACTCTGCGCATGGACACGACCGGCCCCTGCTGACAGGAAGACTGCGGTCCAAAGGACCAGCAGCCATAGGGGATAACGCTTCATGATGTTGCCTCCGTAAAGTTGCTTCAATCCGGCTGTCGTTCCCGCACCTCTGATGGGAGCTGTAGTTCAAAATAGACAAACGTTTGTCTAAACCGGAAACAGAACTGCGATTGCCATTAAGCATGAGCGGGAGAGTCTTCGTCAAGCACCAAATTTACGAGACTCGACAAGAGCGGCGCCGGAACAAATTTCCATATAGGAATCGATGTTTCCCTCAAATATTTGGTTAAGAGAGGGGAAAGTTGGCCGCAGAGTCCCGCACTATCGCCTCAGAGTTTCGGCGCTTTCGAGGAGACAGTTTCGCTCGATTCGCATCTTAAACCCGAAGGACCTGAAAGAATGCCCTTGAAACTGACCCCAAGCATGCCCGTCCATCAAGAGATATGCCATCGCAGCCGCTCATCTGTACTGTTAGCTTCCCTGATTCTTTGTCTCTTCGTGGTCACGGCGCCGTTTGCCGCGAATGCACAGACAAAACAGCCAGAGTCCGAGACAATTGAGATCAATCCGGATGGCGCGACGACACCGTTTCCCCACTTCTGGGAGACCATGTTCGGTTCTGGACGTGCGATCCTCTCCCTGCGCGACGGATACCGACGCGATCTCCAGTCCGTGAAGCGTGTGACCGAGCTTCGCACCGTGCGATTTCACGGCATCTTCGATGATGAGGTTGGACTCTATGATCCCGACCGCAAGCCGGTTCAGTTTGCCCAGATGCGCGGAAAGCAGCAGCAGGCCACCGATGATCAAGCCGGTATCTATAACTTCTCTTACATCGACCAGATCTATGACGGGCTGCTGGAACAAGGGGTGCGCCCTTTCATCGAACTGAGCTTCATGCCTCGCAAGCTCTCTTCACAGCCCGACGCCTCGCACCCGTTCTGGTACCGTCCGAATGTGAACCCGCCCAAGGACTACAGTCAGTGGGACGCAATGATCACCGCGTTTGTCCAACATCTTGTAGATCGCTACGGATTGGATGAGGTGTCGCAGTGGGACTTCGAAGTATGGAACGAGCCGAACCTCGATTTCTGGAAGGGCACGCCCGCACAGGCGAGCTACTTCGAGCTCTACGACCACACCGCCCTCGCGATCAAAAAGGTCAATCCGCGTCTGCGGGTCGGCGGTCCCTCCACAGCGCAGGCTGCGTGGACGGGCGACTTTCTTCGCCACTGCAAAGACAAGAACATTCCGGTGGACTTCGTCACCAGTCACGTGTACGCCAACGACACCGCGAAGGATGTCTTCCATACCGATGAGACGATTCCCCGCGATCGCATGGTCTGCCGATCCGTCCGCAAGGTGCATGACGAGATTGCAGCTTCGCCGTTCCCGAAGTTGCCCCTCATCTTCAGCGAATACAACGCCAGCTATGCCAACGAGCCCGATGTAACCGACACCATCTACATGGGGCCCTGGCTTGCGACCACGATCAGCCAGTGCGACGGCATGACCGAAGCCATGAGCTACTGGACCTTCTCGGATGTCTTCGAAGAGCAGGGGGTTATCAGAACGCCTTTCTATGGAGGGTTCGGCATCGTAGCGGAGCACGGCATTCCAAAGCCCGCCTTCAATGCTTTCGCGATGTTGCATCAGTTGGGAGATCAGCGGATTCCGCTTCAGTCTGACTCTGCCCTGGCTACACGTCGAAGCGACGGCTCGATTGCAGTGGCACTCTGGAACTACGCACCTCCGTATGGCACGGGTGCATCCTACGCGCGGCCTCCCTCTACCCCTGGGCCGAACCGGACATTTACACTGCAGATAGCCGGAGCAGCCTCCAGCGAAGAGGCCACAGTGCTACGGCTGGACGAGACGCACGGCAACGTCATCAGGACGTACGATCAGATGGGACGACCCGCATTTCCTTCGCGAGAACAGATCGTCCAACTGCGAGAGGCTGGCCGGCCAGCCCCTCCGGAGAGAATGACAGTTCAGGATGGACGTTTGCAGATTCAGGTTCCACCGCAGGGGCTGGTCGTAGTACTCATCCATCAAGGAAAGGCGGCGCGCTAATCTCAGGGTGCTCGGCGGGCTCACAATCCATCACGAAGAAGCCAGCACGGAGATGACTCCTTCGCGTGCGTTTACGCGTCGAAGAGCGCTGCAATGGATCGGCGGCTCTCTCGCCACCGGCCTTGCGTTGCCAGCGTTGGAGGGCAGAGCGCTCGCAGCCCCACGGTCACCAAATCTCGATCCCGAAGCGACAGCCTTCCTTGACGAAATGGAGCGACAGGCCTGCCTCTACTTCTACGAACAGGCAGATCCGGCCACCGGCCAGGTGCTCGACCGATCCAACAACCATATGGCGCCCGGGCAGATGGATCCGCGGTTCGCCTCAAGCATCGCGGCCACAGGGTTTGGTCTCACGGCTCTCTGCATCGCCGACAGCCGAAAGTATCTTCCCTCGGAGAGAGTCCGGCGGAGGGTCATCGCAACTCTTCAGTTTCACCTGCAGCCGATGCCGACCGAGCACGGCTTCTACTATCACTTCAACGACGTGAAGACGGGACTTCCCCTGCTCAACATCGAAGTCTCTCCGATCGACACGGCGATCCTTATGTGTGGCATTCTCACCTGCCGCGCTTACTTCAAAGATCCGAAGATCACCGATCTCGCAACCCAGATTTACAACCGGGTGAACTGGCCATGGATGCTGAACAATGGGCCGACCTTCGCACTCGGCTGGCTTCCGGCGACCGGCTTTCTGACACCGCGCTGGGACCACTACGCTGAGATGATGATGCTGTATCTACTGGCCATCGGATCTCCGACGCATCCCATCGATCCGGCCTTGTGGAAGAGCTTTTCCAGGCCTCATGTCTCGTTTGAGAAGTTTCGTTTCATCAGCGGACCCGATCCGCTCTTTATCCACCTCTATTCCCACGCCTGGTTCGACTTTTATCGCAAGCGAGATTCATACACAGATTACTTCGCGAACTCCGTCACGGCTGTTCGAGCGCATAAAGCATTCTGCATGAGCCTGAATCGCGGTTACACCGACGACTATTGGGGTGTGACGGCCTCAGACTGGATGCATGGCTACACCGCGTGGGGAGGTCCTCCGCTGATGGGACCAATCGACGGAAGCGTGGTTCCATGCGCCACAGCCGGTTCCATGCCGTTTCTGCCTGACGACTGCCTGCGCGTCCTGCGCTCACTGAAGGACAAATTCGGTCAGTATGCCTGGGGACGCTACGGGCCTTGCGACGCCTTCCATCCCGAGCTGGCATGGTACGACGCCGATGTTCTCGGAATCGACCTGGGCATCAGCCTTCTGATGATCGAAAACTTTCGCTCCGGATTCGTTTGGAAGCAGTTTATGTCGAATCCGGAGCCACCCAGGGCGATGAAGCTGGCCGGTTTCAGAAATTACTAGACTGGTTGCTCTTAAGCACTCTGCTAATCAGGCTACTTTCGAGTGTCCGCCTGAAGAAGCGGTCTTGTTCGCCGGCTTCTCCACCGTAGCCTCCTCAAGCGCATCTTTGGACTCCTTGCTCAGAGGCTTCTCGTGCAACAGCAGTTCTGCCGCCCGCACGATCGGTGTACTGTGGAACCATCGCTGGAAGGTGCCCTCGCGGAGAAGGTTTGTCAACGCAAGCAGACTCATTCCCTGGTGATGGGCCATCCACGAGCGCACCATGCGCGGCTCGCGACTTTCGGTGTAATCGGCGGCCTCGTAGAAGCCATAGTCTCCGATCCAACCCATGGAAGCCATGCGCCGCAGATTCGCCACAGCATCGTCACGGAGAAGCCCCAGGGCAAGAAAGGTGGAATACGGCGAGATTACCGGGCCGTCTTCCGCACCATACTTGAGTGCGACCTGCGGAATACCCCATGCCTGATAGCCGTAACGGCCCGCGGCATCTGTCCTGGCAAAGCCGGACTCAGAGATGCCCCACGGCATGTTGCGCACGTGATCGCGCTGAATCCGCAGAGCAGATTCCAGAGATCTTGTAATCAGCGTGTTTTCGTAGGGACGCATCCAGAGCGCAGGCATCATGTACTCAAACATGGTGCCGGTCCAGGAGAGGAGGCACGGGCGCCCTTTGACGAGAACATGCGATCGATCCAGCCGGAACCATGATTCCTGGGGGATATCGCCCTTCGCTACAGCGAGGAAGAAGGCCATTCGGGCCTCCGACGCCAGCAGGTCATAGCAAGCGTTGTACAGCTCGCCCGTCACTCCGTCGTAGCCAATGGAGAGCAGCTTGCGCGACTTCACCAGCAGAAATCCATACTGCATCTCGTCTGCATACCGATGGGCACGAACGGCGATCGCCTGCAACTTCTCGCACAATGTCCTGATCTTGATCTCAGCTGCAGGAAGCAATTCGCGCAGCTCGAGTGCCCTTTGCTGGAGTTCTGCTCCTCCGGCAACGGTCGCCAGTTTGGCATCCAGATCTTTGATGTAACTGAGTGCCTTCGATAGGGTAAGGTTATCCGGCTGACGGACCAGCGTAGCCCCTTGGAAGAGCTGCTGAAAGCGAGGAGAACGCCATGGAGCGTAGCTCTCCGCAAAGACACTCCACTGTTTGCGAGCACGTCGCCGTTCTGCGTCCGCCCAATCCTGTGGCTCACCATCGTCTTCTGAGGCAGCTACCCATTCCTCCTGCAGAATCGGCCGCTTCAGCATCTCTGATGAGCCTGAAGACAGAGAGTAGAAAGACGCTGCCAGATTCCCGCTGTCCACCGCAGAGACGATCTTCGGCGCGATCGGCTGCAGCGTTTCGATGTCATACCAGTTGTAGATGTGACCGCGCTGTTTTTCGAGTTTTTCGTAGGTATCGAAGGTGCCTAGCGTCGCTGCTGCGAACCACTCCGGTGTAACGAAGCCGAATTCGCAGGCTGCCTGTCTTGCGTTGAGGAGCATACCCAGATTCGTTGGTGAGAGCTTCCTGACCTGGAAGGTATCTTGCTCTTCCACATTATCGGGAATCAGCCAGTGATTCTCCGGCCCTCCGAACTCCAGAAAGTATCGCCAGATCAGTAGGGCCTGTCGCTCGAGGAAGTCACGATCCGTCTTTTTCAGCGGTCCCTCTTCCGCGCGCGGAGCAGAGTTGACCCACGTGGCCACGGCAGGAGCGAGGGCCCATAGCACCAGCACCGGAGCTGCCGCAAAGAGCGAGACAGGATGAGCCAGGGCGAGACCGAGAGCAATCGTTAGAGCGATGAGCGGGGACAACTTCAGGTAGGTATCGAGAGAGCCGCGTCCAGCGCTGCTCTCCGATTGCGCCGCAGTCTCCCAATCCAGGAGGTTGTTTCCTGACAGGAAAAGCCGCACGAGAGATCGAATGATCGCATCGAGCGAGAGCAGCATATGATGCGGAAGAAAGATCAGGTTGAGCAGCGTTATAGCAAGCGAAGAGACAAACGACTTTGTGCCATCGCGCAGCGCGGCGAAGCTCCGCCGGAAGAGCGCACGGCTGAGGTTGAATCCCAGCTGCACCAGTCCGGGAAGAAGAATGAGTAAAAGTACAGCGACTGTCCAGTAGAGGCCTCCCCCTGGCAGGAAGAACCAACCGAAGACGAAGAGCAGAAAGGCAATCGGCTCAATCAGGCTGCGGCGTAGATTATCGAGGATCTTCCAGCGCGAGATTGTGCTGATCGGGTTCACGACCAGACGACCATATTCATCCGGCACTACATTGAAGAGCCAACGCAGAATCTGCCAGTCGCCGCGCACCCAGCGATGCTTCCGCTTCATGTGCGCAAGGTAGTGCGATGGATAATCGTCAATGACCTCGATATCTGAGACCAGTCCTGCACGCGCATAGGCACCTTCGATCAGGTCGTGCGAGAGCAGAGCGTTCCGCGGGAAGCGATGATTCAGGACCGTGTGGAATGCCTTGACGTCGTAGATTCCCTTGCCTGTAAAGATTCCCTCACCGAAGAGATCCTGGTAGGCATCGGACACCGCACGCGCATACACATCAAAGCCGGTCTCACCAGAGTACAAAGCGGCAAGACGTGACCGAGAAGCAGACGAAACGCTGACGCCGACTCGCGGCTGTAGAATTCCGTACCCTGCAGTCACAATCTGAAGCTTGGGATGGATAATCGCCTGATTGAGCGGGTGAATCATCGTGCCGATCATGCGTGCAGCAGTGCCCTTGGGCAGCTGCGTGTCAGAATCCAGCGTGATGACATAACGGACGTGCTCAAGCACCCCGAGCGGACCAGCCTTGCGCGGGAAGCTGTCGTGTTCTTCTTCCAGCAGAAGATTCAGGTCGAGCAGCTTGCCACGCTTCCGCTCCCATCCCATCCATACGCCCTGGCGTGCGTTGAAGACGCGATGCCGGTGAAGCAGCAGAAACGATCCTGCTTTGCGATCGGCATATTTGCGATTCAACTGATCGATCAAACGAGCAGCAAGATCGACCAGAGGTCCTTCGTCCACCTGCGGAGGTCTTGCAGCAGTATCTGGAAGGTCCGTCAGCAAGGCGAAGTGCAGGTTCGGATCCTGGTTGGAAAGGTAGCGTGCCTCCAGCTCATCTACCAGTTCTTCCACCTGTTTCTCATTCATCAGCAACGTCGGCACAACCACCAGGGTGGCTGCCTCACGTGGAATGCCCTTCGAGAAATCGAGCTTCGGTAATGCCTCGGTCTTCATCAGCATGACCACAAGGCCGTTCACCAGATCCACCGCGCCCTGCGTCGCCGGCAGCAGAGCCAGCAGTAGAGCTGCCATCACCGGCCAGAAGTCATGATGAGGTACCAATGGAAGGATGATCGCCGTTATGAGAAGCAGTGCGAGGATGAAGGTTCCCAAGATGTAGAACTCTTCGTTATAGGCGCTTACCCATTCCTGCAGTCTCTCCATCGGAGATGGTCGAAAACCAATTCGCAGCTTCAGTTCGCGGATGCCATCGGCGAAGAGATAGTAGCCAATGTGCGACTTCCTTCTCGCCATCCTCGGATCGGGATACTCGGTATGCTGTGCCGTCTGCGCCAACTCGAGGGCGACCTGCGCGGTCTGCACCTCGTTTGTGTCCGCATGCCTGGCAAGCTCCGCGATACGCTGGCGATACGCCGCGCGTGTCTCCTCCTCCATCCCCGCATAGACGCCGACAGGATCAAGCCGCAGCACGGGATCAAAAGCAATGAGCGGCTCTAGAATATCTCGCCACTCGATTTGATTCATGCGCCGCAGGCTATGGATCGGAGCGGAGAATGGTGATTGCTCTATGGGGGGCAACTCGCCTTGGGCGAATGTAGCGTCCGCGCAGTTGAGTATGAACTCCAACTGCGAGATCTTAAGTGCATCCGGCAGAAGCTCAATCTCCCGCAGCGTCAGAGGGTGATGGCGCTGCACCTGCTCCACATAGATGGAAAGTGTGCGTGGCGACCAGATGCCATCGACAGCAGCCAGATAGCTTCCCGCAAGGTGGATCACCTGCGGCAGCATTCCTACCGGCGGCAGCTCTGCGACGGGAACATCCTTGAACATCGTGGCTGCGCCTTCCCCCCGGGGGACGACAGATTCGAACATCCGGGCGCTCTCCACAAGCTCCAGCTTGGGGGTGAGCTCGTTCGTAGATGTCCCCTGCTTCCAGACCGGTATGCGGGCCGCGAGCCATTTGCGAAGATGATCAAGATATCGAATCAGTTCGTCCTGGGTCTTGCCTGGCCTCTGCGCACGAAGCCGCTGGGCTAACTCGTCTGCATGCCGCCTCAGCTCCACCTCTCCAATGGTGGGCTCCTCAGGAAGCCCCGCAGCGGCAGTCTCCAGGATGGGGGCAGTCAGCGGCGCAGCGTGTGCCGGCGTTAAATCTTCAGACAGTGCCATCAGATCCCTTACTCAACTCTCTACGGTTTCAGATGCGTTTCGAATATTAGTTCGCTTGCCCGGGGCCGGCTCTTGCCAACCCTTAGCGATAGCTGGCCGCCTGCATCTCGAACATCTCAGCATATACGCCATGAGCTGCCATCAGCTGATCGTGATTACCTTCTTCAATCAAGCGGCCGCCGGAGAGCACGACGATGCGGTCGGCCATGCGGACTGTTGAAAAACGATGCGAGATGAGAAGCGCCATCTTTCCTTCTGTCAGTTCCGCAAAGCGCTCAAACACTTCAAGTTCGCTGCGAGCATCCAACGCCGCTGTCGGCTCGTCAAGAATCAGCAGCTGCGCGTCCCGCAGATAAGCCCTCGCCAGCGCAATCTTTTGCCACTCTCCGCCGGAGAGTTCCACGCCGCCTTCAAATCTGCGACCAAGCATCTGATCGTACCCGCCGGCAAGCTTTGCAACGACTGTATCGGCAAGACTCTTATGCGCCGCAGATTCAATCTCCGGCTGTTGATTGACCTGGTCGATACGGCCGATCGCAATATTCTCGCGCGCCGTCATCTCGAATCGTACAAAGTCCTGAAAGATCACACCAATATTGCGGTGCAGGTCTTCCAACGAGTACTCTCGCAGGTCAACCCCATCCAGCAGGATCTGGCCCTCTGTCGGATCATAGAGCCGTGTAATCAGCTTCACGATGGTCGTCTTGCCCTGGCCGTTCTCACCGATCAGCGCAATCCGTTCTCCGCGCCTCAGCTTCATATTGAAGTTCTTCAGTACACGACGCGTCGTGCCTGGGTATGCGAAGGAGACGTTGCGAAATTCAAACCCTTCATGAATATGCTCAGGGAATTTGCGCCCCTGCGGATTCGGATCGACCGTCGACTTCATCTCAAAGAACGCCAGCAGGTCCGTCAGGAACAGCGCCTGATCTGCGATGCCCGATGCGGTTGAAAAGACCTGCTGCAGATTCGAGCTGGCCTGCTGAATCGCCGTCGTGAGGAAGTAAAACTGCCCGATATCGTAGCGGCCACCTAATGTCCTCCAGATGACATAAACATAGGCACCGTAGTATCCCAGAGTTCCAATGATCCCCAGCAGACCTCCGATGATCAGCTTCGATCGCGCCAGTGCTACATCCTCTCGATAGATCTGGTTCGCCAGCGTCTGAAAGCGTTCGGTGAAAAACTGATGCAGACCGAAGAGCTTGACCTCTTTCGCACCTTCGCGGCTCCCGGCAACCTGACGCAGATAATCCATCTGGCGCTTTGCCGGAGTCTGGCGAAAGTTCTTCGCATATCCAAGAAAAGCGAAGTGCGTCTCGCCAAGGAACGACGGCAACACACCAAGCGCCAGCAGCCCAATAAGCCACGGCGATGCGAACGCCAGAGCCGCAGAGAAGGTGACAGTCGTGATGACCTGCTGCACCAGCCGGCCCATCTGCTGAATCAGCACCAGCCGATCCGTCGCCTGAACACGCGCACGTTCCAGCCGATCGTAGAAGAGAGGATCTTCGTACGTTGTCAGATCCAGCTTCGCCGCCTGATCCATCACACGCACGCTCACATGTTGCGTATAGCGATTCGCAAGCAGCGCATCGGTATAGTCGATGGCCCGCATCAGCAGGCCCAGTCCGACATTCAAACCAACTTCAGTCCCAACTAAAATCCAGAAGTTGCCAGCCAGCTTTTGGCCATGCAAGGCATTAGTAATGTCGTTGAGGATGTACGCCGCAACCTTTGCAATCGCGAATGGCAGTAACGCCACAAAGACGCGAAGGATAAGTCCCCAGGTGACGACCCAGGGGCCGGACTCCCACAGGATATGAAGCACAGGGGGGACATTGCGAAGCGCCCGCAGCCGCTCCAGCCAAGGGCTCTGAGCCTTTGCAGGACGTTGGAGTTCGTTCATATCCAGGTCTTTATCGACAGATATCTCCCCACGAAACTTTACCTGATGGATGCGGAAACACACGATGGCGTTGGTTTTCAACGCATAGTACGTTGCGGCTCACCATCCCTATGGCTTTTCAATACCTTAACGCACTCAAGTAGATCGAGCTATCCCGCGGTGTACCGCTCACTCGTCCGAATCAGCAGCGGGCCGCTTCGCTGTCGCCACGATCTTCTCCGCGAGTTGCTGCGGAACAAGATCGTAATGATCAGTATCCATTCTGAAGGTACCCCGTCCCTGTGTCATCGAGGTCAGCGAAGAACCGTAGCTCAGCATCTCGGCCAATGGAACCTCAGCGCGGATCAAAGTGCTTCCTCCAGAGCCCTCCATTCCCTGCACGCGCCCGCGACGGCTGTTCAGGTCCGCCATCAACGCTCCTGCAAACTCCTCCGGTGCCTCCACCTCGACCTTCATCACCGGCTCCAGCAACGAGGGCTTCGCCTGCTCCATGCACTTGCGGAAGGCGAGACGCGCCGCGAGCTTGAAAGACATTTCGCTCGAATCGACGTCGTGATAGCTGCCATCGAGCAGCGTCACCTTGAAGTCACCTACCGGATAACCGGCAAGATATCCTCGCGCGGCCGATTCATAGATCCCCTTCTCTACTGCGGGAATGTACTGCTTCGGAATCGCACCCCCAAAGATGCTGTTGACGAAGACAATCCCGCTACCCCGCGGCAGAGGCTCCATGCGAATCTTGCAATCGCCAAACTGCCCATGACCGCCGGTCTGCTTCTTGTGCCTGCCCTGCGCCTCCGCTTGACCCCGTATCGTCTCCCGATACGGTACCTTGGGTGCTTTCAATGTCACTTCCGTGTGGTATCGCTTCTTCAGCTTCGAGACGATCGCTTCGATATGCGTCTGCCCCGCACCCGCCACGAGAAACTCGCCGGTGGCGGGATCGCGAAAGAACCGCACCATCAAATCCTCCTCCATCAGCTTGTGCAGCGCGGGGGCAAGTTTATCTTCATCCGCGCGCGACTTCGGCTCGATCGCATACGTCATCACAGGCTCCGGCATCGTTACCGGCTCAAGAAAGATCTCGTGCGACTTATCTCCCAGCGTGTCCCCGCTCAGGGTGGAGCGAAGTTTCGGAACGGCCCCAAGATCGCCTGCGTGAAGTTCGGGAATCTCCGTCGGCTTGCGCCCCTGCATCACCGACAGGTGCAGAAGTCGCTCCATCTCGTGGCGCGTGAAGTTCTCAACCGCTGTGTCGTTCTTCGCCACTCCGCTCACGACTTTGAAGAATGAGATCCGTCCTGCAAATGGGTCGGTCATCGTCTTGTATACGTAGAGAGCGAGCGGCTCCTCGTCTGTGATGTGCCGCATCACCATCTCTTCCTGCACCATGCCGTCGCCAGGCTTTGCCTCGCCGTTCGTGTGACCCGCAAGCATCAGGCTGGCCGCACGGGCAGCAATCGGCTCCCGCTCGACCGGAGCAGGAGCATAGATCTTCAGGAAATCCAGCAGATGGTCCGTGCCAATATTTCTCAAACCACTCGTGTACAGCACAGGGAAAATTCTGTCTTCCCGGATAGCCTCGTGCAACGCCTTAATTAAATGTTCTTCAGGAATCGTCCCTTCTCGAAAGAACTCCTCCATCAGCTCATCTTTTCCTTCTGCCACCAGTTCAACCAGCTCCTCATGGGCCTGGCGGCATTCATCCTCGAGCGAAGCAGAAATTGGGCCCGGCTCGCCTCGCCCGCTCCCATCCATCCGATAGAGATAAGACTTCATCGTGACCAGATCGACGACCCCATGAAAACCCTGCTCGTCGATGATTGGCAGCTCCAGGGGAACGACCTCTCGCCCCCAACGTGCGCGCATGGACTCAATAAGGTGTCGCCGTCCCTCTCTGCCATCCACCTTGGGGTTGTCCACCTGGTTCACTACGATGACACGCGGAAGCGCGACTTCCATCGCGTACTTCCAGACGCGGTCCGTCATCGTCTCAATCCCGGAGCACGCGTTCACAACCACCAGCGCACACTCGGCCGGCATCATGGCAGCGCGAGCCTCATGTACGAACATGTGAAAACCCGGCGTATCAATTAGGTTCACCTTGACGCCATTCCACTCCGCAAATGCGACCGCATTCGACATGGTGGTCTGCCTGGCGACCTCCTCCTCGTCATACGCGGTCACGGCAGATCCGTCCTCGACCCGCCCCAGTTCGGGAGTCATCTTGGCAGCGTGAAGCATGGCGGCAATCAGCGATGTCTTCCCGCTATGCGCATGTCCCACAACCGCAATGTTTCGGATATCGCTTCCTGCATAGACCCTCATACCTATACCTCCACGTCCCGTGATGGTTCCGGTTTGTAAGCCAGTCCTTGCGCTGCTTGCTCTGAGATCAGCAACTGTCCTGCCGGGGAGCAACGAGGGCCGTGCGATCTCCTGCTGGCACCTACGTCAGTGAGCGTGCACCGAAATGTCGGCCTGCCATCCAGCTGCTCCATGGAGGCACCCCTTCAGCGCGCGTGCAGCAGAAAGTCGCGTATCGCACCGACTCACGGCATCGCCGCGCGATTGTTGCCGGACGGGAGCGCAGCAAGATCTACCGCCACAGCGAGAGCCGGATGCTATCACACACTGCGATTCCCTCGTCAAATCCCATGCATAGCGGGTTCAATGCCGTGCAGAGCCCCAGAGAAGCGGAGAAACAGTTAGATGTTGGCTGAAGAAAGTTTGCAGGCGATGGAGGAGGTCCCAAGGGAAGCAGGAAGGCCTGCCTCCAAAGAAATCTACAGATCAGTCTCTAGATGGAACAGCTCGTCGCTGGAAACCCTGCGCGTGGAAGAGGAGGACACGCGCGGAGGACGAATGCTTTGTACGGTAGGCCGGACAGCAGGACGCGACAGATGCGCCAGCAACTCCCGCATCTCCTTCTTCAGCTTACGAAGATGCTGAGCGGAATCCGCCGGACGCGCAACCTCGATATCCAGCGCAAGCTGGGGGGCCTTTTGCTTCTGTTCGGTCTTGATCGCTTGTCGCGCGCCGGAGATCGTGTACCCCTCGTCGTAAAGCAGCGACTTAATATGCAGAACCGCCTCAACATCGCGGCGGCGATAGAGTCTCTGGCCGGTGCCCCCCTTGTGGGGCTTCAATTGCGGGAACTCACTCTCCCAGAAGCGAAGGACATAGGCGGGAACGTCACAGAGCCGGGCCACCTCTCCGATGCGGAAGTACAACTTGTCCGGAATCTCAGCCCCGGAGGAAGCCGCCTTGCTTCGAATTGTCTGGTGCTGCGACATGCTGGCGCTCCAGAAAGGCCTCTGCCCTTGCCTAAGTATAGGACAATGCAGGGGCAATCCAGCACGTCTTTTCTTCTAGACCTGCTTTGCCAGGGCTCTTCCTGTATTCTCCTCCTTGCCCGCCTGCGCCCCCTTTTCGTGGCGGGATACGGTGCTTTGCTTGTCTGGAGAAGCCCGGAAGTTTGACAGACCCCAGTGTTCTTTGTTGAAAGCAGGAACTTCGCACCCCTCGCGGGCGTATGACCTTGAAGGAAAGGCTAACCC
>DASTSJ010000076.1:0-21444 GCA_035760765.1 Edaphobacter sp.
CATTGGTGTGCTTCCATTCGAGATGCCCATACGGGCAGTACCGTGAACCGGGATCGAAGAACATCTCCTTGCCGTCGACATTCACCACAGCGACCGCATCGTCAAGTTGCGACAGGCTAAGGTAGTAGTCCGTAAAGAGGCTGCGATCACGGTTCGTCACGGCAAACAGATAGGCCTTCATCCCTGCGGCACGTGCCATGGAGACGAAGAGCTCGGCAAGCTGATCTCCAGTGCCGCGCTTGCGCTCCAGAATGTCGTCCGCGTTGTGTATTTCACCGAGACCTTCGGCCTTATCCTCGGAGCGCTCCCTTGTACGCGTGTAGTCCGTGTTCTCCATCTGCATCACCGCGGCGTAGATCTTCCGCAGCTTCTGGTCCTGGGTCTGTGCGCCCGCAGTCAACTGGCTGACGGCAGACGATACCTTTGAGCCTGGTTTCATGAACTTGTCCTGAGACTCCGACCAGAACTTTCCTTCCTTCTTCCAGAACTCCTCGGTGCTGCGGTACGGCGAGTAGTAAAAGAGCACGCGATAGCTGAAGCTGGAGATAGGCGGCATGTACTCGTCGTGAGGCGCCGGTGGGATATCGTGAACATCCAGATCGAGAATGAGCTGCCCGTTCGAATCGAGCAGCGTCGGCGGCATCTGCGTCTGGTGAACAGAGACACCGGCAGGCAACACAGGGAACCAGCCAAGTGAGTTCGTCAACTGTTCGTGACCTGCCCGTCTGCTCACAAGTTGCTGGCTCGTCGGCTTCCAGACGAAGTGTCCCTTGCGGAGATACAACTCTGACTGCACATACCAGTCCGGCGAGTAGTAGTAATTATCGTGATAGCGAAGCGTGTACCTGTACTCCAGGATGCTGCCAACCTCCACGTCCGGCATGGTGAAGACCTTCGCCATGTACTTGCTGCCTCTGAACCCCTTGGACTGCTCGATCAGCTTCTCGTAAGGCTTTCCCGTGAACGGGATGACCTTGCCGTCAGGGTGAATCGTACGGCCCTCAATGTTCGTCACCGTGTAACCAGCACCGTCTCGCAGCGAGGCGTACTTCAGCTCGATGTTGGCGTAGTCTTTGCCCTTTTCGGTGAGGACCTTCAGACGCACATACACGCTCCACATGTGCAGCCTGTCTTCGGTCACCTCTTCCCTGTTGAGATAGACCGCGGGAGCGCCCGGATATCCCTCCTGCGAGGTCATCGTGAGTTCTTCTTTTGTAGGCTCCGTCCACTGCTGGTCGGCAAAAAGGTTAGGACTCACGGCGGAGACGATTGCCGCGAGAAGCAGGGTGCGGAAAACAAATTTCTTCATTGGAGATTTCTTTCTCGTTGGGAGATCACTGCTTTTTCAGAACTGCAAGGCCCTGTTCATCATTTCCGATCAGTCCCGAAAGCTTCTGCAGATCGGCGTACTTATCGGCAGGCAGAGTGACCTCACGGATCGTCATGGTGCGGGAGTAGCGGAGTACATTTCCCTTCAATTGCGTAGAGCTTTCATAGGACGCGAAGCCGAGATCCGTCTTCACGGGTTCGGGCAGTTCATCGACGGTATATCCCTGGGGAAGCTCTATCTCGTACTCATCGTGCGCCTGCATCGCCTCCCCAAGATCGATGGGAATCCTTCGCTCCTCGTGATCCACAGACGGCGCCTCCTGGCCGAGCACACGAGGCCGAACTGTGAGCAAAGTTCCCATTGCGGTCGCGTACCGCTGCACGTCGATCGAAAAGGTGGTAATCAGATCCTTGTTAAGGGCCTCAACGTTCTCCACTTTTACATTCGATACCTTGAATGCTCCGAAGTCCTGTTCCAGAACATGGTCCATGAAGTCGGCCTGTTGCTTGGCGTCGCCGTGCGTGTAGAGAGCGCGCCGGCGATCCGACACATCACCAAACCTTGCGTCCGTGATTGTTCCTTTGAGCGATCCGTCCGAAGCAAGCTGCAGCTTTCCCTCGCGATGGATACGGTTGAGCTCAGGAGGCAGCAGCGGTAGACGGATGACTTGGCTATCGGGCCCTTCCATCAGCACACCGTAACTTCCCTGCAGTTCATGCTCCAGTTGGCCAAAAGGGGTCTTCTCCCATGTGGGATCGAAGATGAGATACTTGCGTCCTGTCTTCGCCGTCACGACGCTTCGCAGCCTGGGGGAGCTGTATCCCTTCGGAATCTCGATCGCAGCGATCATGTGGTTGCCCACCGTCGAGGGAGCGTCCGGATCGATCACGCCCCGGCGGTCGTCCACCATCAGCAGAGCAGCGTGGATGTTCACAGACGAAAGCATCGCCGAGAGCAGCGTCGCCTCGTCTTTGCAGTCTCCGTAACGATTACGGAAGATCTCTTCGGCATAGTGAGGCTGGTATCCGCCAATGCCCATTTCGATGGCGAAGTAACGCACCTGCTGCTGGACAAACTCGGCAATCGCTTCCGTCTTGTCGTAGAAGTCCGTCTTGCCCTGGATGAGTTCGTTCGCTTTCGCAGCGATCTCAGGCGTCGGCGCCAGGCGGTCGCGGGCAAGCGTTTCGTACCACTCCCCGATTCCCTGCCACCCATTCTTTTCGATCGATGTCGACGTTCCATAGTGAACTGTCATGCGGCCTGCGAGTGACAACAGAGACGGACGATACAGCATGTGCTGCATGTTGATCGCCGGCGTATCCTTCATCTCCCAGCGCCAGCTTCGGTTCTCGAGATCTGCGGCCTGCACCTGAGCGTGGTGCGCCCAGACCGTTGTGTAGGTGTAGCCCGCTGGCAGTTGCAACGTGAAGACCTGGCGGACGCGCGGCAGGCTACCTTCGAAGAACCACGTCTTCTCCGACACGTAGGGCAGCATCTTCTGCTCGTATTCGTAAGCTACGATGGCGCCGGGATCACGCCCCGGAGGATTCGCCGCACGGATGCGCTCATCCTCGTAGAGATTGCCCTGGCCCGGATATCCGGCCTCGACCATCTCGTTGTCTTTTACGTTGTACTCGTGCCCGTCTGCACTGATGCTCCACACGTGCAACGAGACCAGCTTCTGGTCTTTGCTGAAAGGCACTGCGACCAAGCCTTCTTCCCGGCCTTGCGGACGCAGAATGCGGATGACCTCGCGGAGGTGCTCCGTGGCCGTACCATCCGGCGCCACCGTGTAGGTCGTATCCTCCAACAAAATTGCCGCCGTCGTCTCAGGGGAGTACGAGGAGACCGGCTGCGCAGCAGCTTCGCGGACCCAGTCAGGGACAGAACTCTTTGCAAAGGCCGGCACCGCCGACAGCAAACACCAAACCAGGACAGACATTAAAGTCAATGGCAGAAACTCGAATCTTCCAGACATGCAACCTTCACGCGCAGATATACTCTCGCGGTGAATAGGTCAACCGCTTGTCTTAGGGCCCTGGGGATTCTGCGTTTGGTTTTTATACGATGAGCTCGTGCCGGATTCAAGAAGAAAATTCCGAGGAACGTATGGCTTGTTCGGGGTATTCCCAAAAGCGAACTGATTCCTCCTGATTTCTCGTAACTGTCTTGCCTGCAAGACATCCGGATGCTTGCGCCAAATTCCTATAGACTTGAGCAGCCAGCACAAGCGGGCTCATCCATTCATCAAAAGGCTGCTTCCCATGAAGAACCTTTGTGCGCTTCTGATCTTCCTGTTTTCTTCCGCGCTCCTCGCCCAGACGGCACCAGAGCCTCTGCTGATCGATACCGCCTACCTCCAAAAACATCTGCAGGATGCGGATAGCGTTCTTATCGAGGTGGGATCACACGAGGAGTATGAGAAGCAGCACATAGCCGGGGCACGACTGCTCACGGTGGAAGATGTCTCCACCCCCGCGAAGGCACCGGCCGGACAACTGGGGATGGAGCTTCTACCGGCTGAAACGCTGCGTCACAGACTCGAGGCGGCCGGAATATCCGATGGCAGCCACGTCCTTGTCTATTCGGGAGAGAAGGAGTCCTTTCCGCGCACCGCGCGCGTCGTCTTCGCTCTGCAATACATGGGATTGGGAGATCGGACCTCCGTGCTGAACGGAGGTCTGGCAGCCTGGATGAAGGAAGGTAAGCCTGTGACCACGGAGCCTCCGCAGATCGTCGCAGGCAGGCTGACGGTCGGTCCGGTCGCCGTACTCGTTGCCGATGCCTCACTCGTCCGTTCCATTCAAGACCGCTCTGACTTCAAGCTGGTAGATGCGCGCGCGCCGAACTTCTACAACGGAACGGACGCATCCTTCAACGGAAAAGGACACATACCTGGCGCGGTCAACATCCCGTTCAGCCAGGTCGCGACTCAGGATTCAGAGATCGATCTGGGGCACCTTCGGCAGGCCTTTGCCGATGCCGGAGTCAAACCAGGTGATACGGTCGTCACGTACTGCCATCTGGGTGTCCAGGCATCGGCGACCCTCTTTGCTGCTCGCCTGCTCGGACATCCCGTCAAGCTGTATGACGGGTCCTTCCAGGACTGGATGACGAATCACAGAGGCGATGTCGTCAAGTAGTGCGTCGGGCAGCTATTCCAGCGCTTCATTCACATCGCGTACAAGGTTCCGAAGATAATTTCTGCGGTTGAGCAGATGGACCATAGCGTCCCGGGCCGACTCCTTTGCAGCGTCATCCCTTTCGTCGACTGCACGGTCCCACTGCTCCCATAGGTCTTCCAGTTCCGCCTGGGTCTCAACCATTCGGGCATCAAAGGCGTCCTTGGCGGTCATCAGATCGCGACGCAGCTCCGGCTCATCTTCACCCATCTGCCTGGCCATCCGCATCTCCTGCAGCTGCATATTCAGCTCAAAGACCTCTTCCAGCAGCTCTGGCGGAACGATCTGCTTCTTCTCAGCTCCCGCCTGGCGCGCCGCGTCCGTCGCGGCCCTCGACTGTTCCTCAAACTCCACCCCTTTTAGCTTCAGCAGGTACTGGGTCCGCAGAATGGGGTCCTTCAACGTGCGATACGCATCATTCAGCAGGGAGGACTGGCGCAGCGCCTCCTCCTGCTCCGCCGCAGGACGCGCGGCAAAACGGTCGGGGTGAAGCTTCCGGCTGAGCGTGTAGAACTGCTTTTCGAGCGCCGCCGTATCGATGCGAAGCTTTTCAGGAAGGCCGAATACTTCGAAGAAGTTCATACGGTTATTGTAGAAGTCCTTCGTGCTGCTGTTCGAGGAAACGCTCCACCAGAGCGAAGGCCTGCTCGATGATCGGCTGCTCACTTCCAAGGCCTGCGAGCCAGTTCATCTGCTCATCCCGCCGGAACCATGTAAGCTGCCGTTTCGCATAGTTACGATGCCCCTGCTGAGCCTGCCTTACAGCCTCCTCACGAGTCATTTGCCCTGCCAGCACAGCAGCAGCCTGAAGATACCCGAGCGCTCCGAGCGCGCGGCACTCGCGGCCATACCGCTCCATCAGCCGAGAGGTCTCCTCAATCAGCCCGCGATCGAACATCTCCGCCGCGCGCTGGTTGATTCGCTCATACAACTGTGCCCGCGGAGGGTTGAGCCCCAGACGCAGGATTCTGTACCCCTCCAGACGATCCCTGCCCTGCTTCCACTGCTCGGTCATCGGCGTCACACCACCGCTCTCCGCTCGCACGGAAAGTGAGACCTCGATCGCGCGAATGACCTTGGGCACATCGTTTGGATGGATTGCTTCGGCAGCCGCGGCATCCAACCGGGCAAGTACGCGATGCAGATGGATGGCTCCACGTTCAGGTCCAAGCTTCTCCACCCGCGCACGCAGACGCTCCCGCAGCTCCGGTCTGGCGAGTGGCGCTGGAAATAACCCGTCAATCAGTGCCCGCAGGTAAAGACCCGTGCCCCCGGCAACGAGAGGCAGGGCGCCGCGCGAGGAGATGCCGCGCAGAGCTTCACGTGCTAGACGGCTATAGTCCCCCGCGGTGAACTGCTCATCCGGCCACGCCACATCGATCATGTGATGAGGAACCATCGCCCGCTCCTCAAGCGAGGGCTTGGCGGTTCCGATCTCCATCTCGCGATAGACCGCGACCGAGTCGCAGGAGACGATCTCGCCCCCGAATCGCTCGGCCAGACGGATCGAAAGAGATGTCTTACCACTCGCCGTCGGACCGGCAAGCACTACCATTGGCAGAAGCTTCGAGTTCACCACAGCCTCCACCATCCCGGCGGAAAGGCATGGCTCACACCCGCCCTCAGAATGCTGAAGACCAGCACGGCAAAGGCGAGCAGCATCAGCCCTCGAAGCTGCTGGCGGCGCTCACGACGAAGGCGCTCCGGAAGCGACAGTGGCATCGACCTCAGCTACTCCGGCCTCTTATTGACGAGGTAATGGATTCGCAGCTCAAGATTCGGGCCGTGGAACTCCTTGGGGAGCGGCGGAAACTGCCCCACACCCGTGATCGAGCCCCAGGCAGCGCGATCCAGTGCCTGGTCCTGCGTCGATCCGTCCAGGTGCATCGCCCCGATGCGGCCATCCGGAAGAATTGAGAAGCGAATGAGCGTCTCGCCAGACTTGTTCAACGGAGGACGAGCCTCCTCCGGGATTAGCGGAAGCCATGTGTTGTAGATCTGGCGCAGAATCCTCCGCAGGTACGGATTGAAGTCCACACCCATGGTGTCAGACAAAATGTCGACGCCGGTATTCAGCCCCTGATGCTCCACGGGAATATTCGCTCCGTAGTCTCCACCCTGCCCGCGATCCTGCAGGGCCTGCTGCGCCGCCTGCCGGATAGCATCGCCGGCCGTCATCTGTCCGCCGAAGTTGGGCCGTGTCGGAGCCGGGCGCGGAGCCTCAACCACCGCCTGCTGCGTTTGCTGCGGAGGATGCTGCGGCAGAGGTTGCTGAGGCTGCTGCTGTTGCTGAACCTGCTGTTGCGGCTGCTGCTGTTGCTGCGGCGCGGGCGTTGGCTTTGGTGCAGGAGCCGTCATCGCCCCTGGCGCTCCGGCCTTTCGCATCGCCTGCAACTGCTCCAGCGTCTTGCGATCCAGCGTAGGCCGTTTGGTCTGCTGCACCCGGTCTTTATCGCTGATGACGTCGGTCGGCTTCTTCGGGAGCTGCTTGCTGATGTCCTTCGGCATATCCAGGTACGTCAGCTGCTTGTCGCGCTCTCTCAGAAGATCCGCCGGATTCACCAATCGCGGCTGATGGAAGAGAACCTGCGGCCCGTAGAAGACAAACCACCCGATCGCCAGCCAGATGATGATCGAGATGTAGACTGCCTCGCGGAATCGAGCGCGGGCCCGTTCGTCATCCAGAGCATCGAGCAGGTGAATCAGCTCATGCTCTTCCAGATCACCATACCTGTTGGTCCGCACTCGATTGGGAGGCGTCGGTGGCGCGGAGCTGGGTGGGGTCTCGAGAGAAGGCATCGGGTATCTTGGTCAGACGGCTCGAATCTACGAAAGTTGCTGTATCAATAGGATGCTTGCCCGTCGTGGGGCTGGTCGTCGCCCTGCCCTCTACTATCTTCTCACTATTGTCAGACCAGCGCGATGCTGTTTCTTGGCACTCCCTAAAGGCCGTAGACTGAACAGATGATCCCGGAGTTTCCTTCCAAGACCCGCGCCCTCGTGATCACGGTCAGCGATCGCTGTTTTGAAGGGTCCCGGCAGGACCTCTCCGGGCCGGCAGTAGTCGCTCTGCTCCGCCACGCCAGAGTGTCCTCCATCGCCACCAGAACAGTGCCGGACGAAGTCGACGTGATCGTCTCTGCATTGCGCGAGGGAGCCACAACGGCAGACCTGATCGTCACCACCGGAGGCACCGGCCTCGCTCCACGGGATGTCACCCCGGAGGCCACGCGCATCGTCTGCGAGCGCATCGTAGACGGACTGGCGGAGAAGATGCGCGCTGCGGGAGCCCAGCAAACTCCGCTGGCAGCCCTGAGCCGTGCTGTCTGCGGCACCGTCGGCGAGACACTCATCGTCAATCTTCCAGGCAGTCCGCGCGGGGCCGAGCACTCGCTTCAATCGATCCTTCCTTTGCTCCCCCATGCTCTCCAGCTTCTACAGGGAGATACCAGTCACGCTTCGCTTGAGCATCCAAGTGAAAAGGTAAAATAGAGTCATTCGCGTGAAAATTTCCCCCGTTACCGCATTCATTCATAAGTGGAATGCTGCCCTTCTGGCAGCGCTCAAACCCTTCGGCGCGTGGGGCCTCGGCGGTCTGGCCGTCATCGACTCGGCGGCGATCCCGGTTCCCATCGATGCGATGGTCATCGACTACGTCATCCACGACCATGCCAAGTTCGTCCTCTATTGCTTCATGGCAGCGCTCGGCTCTGCCATCGGGAGCCTTCTGCCCTTCCTACTGGGCCGGGCAGGGGGAGAACTCTTTCTCCTGAAGCGCATAAACCGTGAGCGTTATGAGAAACTTCGCGATCGCTTTGAGCGCCAGGAGTTTTTGGCCATCATGATCCCCGCGATGATGCCGCCACCCACGCCGATCAAATTGTTCGAGTTTGCCGCAGGCGTCTTCGAGATGCGGACCCTCTCCTTCTTTGGAGCGATCCTGCTGGGCAAGTTCATTCGCTTCATGATCTGGGCCGTCATCACCATTCTTTACGGCCCAAAGATCGTCGCCACCCTCTCCAGTGCGGTCAAAGATCACCTTGGCTACGTGCTTGCCATCGCCGGGGCGCTGGTCTTCCTGATCGGCTTCTGGGTCACCCGCAAGATCTTCGACCGCCGCAAAGGAGTTACCCTCCCGGTGGAAGAGACCGCCGACGATATTCCTGAATAATCTCTCGAAAGCAAAGAAGAAAGGCTGCGATATCCTCGCAGCCCTCTTCGTATAGGTGCCTCAAAGTGCCTTAGGCAGGATGCTGATTGTGGAGCCCTTCACGGACCGTAGCCGCAATATTGCGAGCAAGGGCGGGAAGACCGAAGAATGCTCCGGCCGTCACCGCCGTCGACATCATGTCATTGGCGTAGAACGGGATGGCCGCAACGTAGCACTCTGCCAGTCCAGCCAGGCTGTGAGCGTACATCGTGCCGGCCGCCCATACCTCGAAGTTGCTAAGTACAAAGAAAGAAGTCGAAGTCGCCAGCACCGCTCCAGCCACCCGCAGAGCCGACTGCTTATGCGACAGCACCTGGTGACCCAAAAGGCAAATACCCGCATACCAGAGCCACGTGACCAGGTACTCGCTGACGTGGAAGGCGTATCGATAAACAAACAGGGTCAGATAAAAGTCCGTCGCCATCAATGCAGCCACAGCAGCAATGGTGTGCCAGCGGCCGCGACGCGCACCGAAGTAAAGCAGGCCCCCGCCTACAGCATTGAAGCCTACACCGGTGGAATGCACGGTGAACGGCAGGATACGGCTCAAAACGGCAAGGATGAGTGCAAAATAGGCAGCCATAGAAACCTCAGACTCCTGATTTTAGCTGAATCCCATCTGGATGAGGGCCGAAAAGGTTAGCGCTGCGTATGTCCGTCCATCCTCATCTCCACAATGCGACGGTCGTCGTTCACAGTCACCACTCCCTCCAGCGGCGTGCTCTCGCGCCCGAAGACAGGGGTGCCATAGACAAACCGAAGATCGCGAAAGGTGACCGTGCTCAACCCGTCAGGCATCTCGCCCAGGTCGTTGACGACAGGAAACTGCGCCCAGTCCAGGTAGACATGCCCCAGCCAGCTACGCTTTGCCGCCAGCGAGGCCAGTGTGCTCGGAGGCTTGTAGAAGACGTCGGCCTGGGGGCTGGAGCTGACATCGCCGCTCAGCGTGTCCACCCGCGCGACCTGATAGAGCAGCGGGGTCTCCATGACCGCCTGCCAGCGGAAGGGGTTGATCGGAAAGGGATCCGCCGTCACACGCAGAATCTGTGCCTGCTGCAGTCCGGATTGCTGCACCAGGTCCATCGCCTTCTGCCGCTCGAAGAAGCGGAGACTCCACAAAGCAACGACTCCAAGCAGCGCCGTAATGGCCCACCCTTGCCCTCGATAGCGCGGACGTCGAGCCCCTACCTCGCTCCCGATCAGTCCGAAAAGTTCTGGCGCAATCAGTGCTCCCAACAGCATCAGGAACATGACCGGCTCGACAATTAAGACGATCGAACCGGAATACCACTTTGGATTGAACGGGAAGAACGGCCGCACACCGTAGTTGTTCGTCCAGTCGAGCAGGATGTGCGAGAGCAAGGCGATGGCAGACAGCCAGTAGAGTAGACCCCATCGCACCGGAGCACCAGGGTTCCTGCTTCCTACATCCGCTGCACGCCGTCGGGCGAAGATGTGGTGGCCCAGCCAGATCACACCTGTGACGACAGCGGCTTCAATCGGAACTCCGATCAGCGCATGTGTCCAGCCGCGATGATGCTCAAACGTCGCTACCGGCCCCTTGATCGACCACAGTACATCGAGATCCGGCGCCTCGGCTGCCAGAGTCATCGCCAGGGTTGCGTATGCGGCCTTGCGATTGAAGCCGGCGCGGGATAGGACAGCGCCGGTCATAAAGTGCGTTACTGGTTCCATGCCCGGCTTCCAGCATACAGGCTGGCCGATCGCGGTCGGCTACGACCTCACCCGCGGCACGTTCCTCTGCAAAGAAGATGGCGCGATCGCTCAGGAGTTATATCCTGACCCTATGACGCAGCTCCCCATCACAGAAAGCCAGATCGACGAGTTTCTGCGCGCCTTTGAGGACTGCACTCTGCCCAAAAGTGAGTGGACCCACGCTGCGCATCTTCTGACAGGCGCGTGTTACGTCCACAGCATGGACCGTGAGGAAGCGCTCTCGAAGATGCGCGAGCGCGTGCGCAGCTATAACGAGTCCGTCGGCGGAAAGAACACGGCCACCAGCGGCTACCACGAGACAATCACCGTCATGTGGATTCGGCTTCTCGACGGTCTGCGTCGAGAGCATCCAGCGCTGGACCGAGCCTCCTTTGCCGCGCTTGCCGTGCAGCGCTTCGCTTCCCGCCGCGATATCGCGTGCGAGTACTACAGCTTTGACCTGACCACCTCGACCAAAGCTCGTCTTGAATGGGTGGAACCGAACCTCAAACCTCTGAGCTGAACGCGTCCCTTACCCCAACACGGCTCTCTATAATCTTCGCTATGGCGATCGCCCACACGGCTGAAGAACAGATTGAGAAACTGCGCGAAGAGATTCGCCACCACGAGTATCTCTACTACGTGCTCGATGCTCCCGAGATCACCGACGCACAGTACGACGCGCTGATGAATCAGCTCAAAAAGCTGGAAGCAGAGCACCCGAAGTTCATCACCTCCGATTCTCCCACGCAACGCGTCGGCGGCAAGCCGCGCGAGGGCTTCGCCAAGGTCGCCCACTCCCGGCCAATGCTCTCGCTCGACAACGCCTACAACGAAGCAGAGCTGCGCGCCTGGGACAACCGTGTCCGTGCCGGTCTCTCGTCGTCGGAGAGCGTGAAGTATGTGTGCGAATTGAAGCTCGATGGTCTGTCCATGGCCTTGCAGTATGTCGCAGGGCCCGAGGGCTCCGCCCATCTGCAGCGCGGCCTTACCCGAGGCGATGGAACCACCGGCGAGGACGTCACCACCAACGTACGGACCATCCGATCCGTTCCTCTAAGCGTCAGCGCAAAGAACTTAGCCGCGGCAAAACTTCCGCCGGCTTTCGAGGTACGCGGAGAGGTAGTTCTTCCCCAGGCAGCCTTCGTGAAGATGAATGAAGAGCGCGTGGCCCAGGGGATGGCTCCCGCGGCGAATCCGCGCAACGCTGCCGCCGGCACCATCCGCACACTTGAACCCAATATCGTGGCGCAGCGCCGACTCGATCTCTACGCATATTTTCTACTTCGCGACGGTGAGACGTTTTTGGCAACCCATACCGAAACCCTTCAGGCGCTTAAGACCGCAGGGTTCCGGGTGAATCCACACGCAAAGACAGTGAATGACATCGACGGTGTGCTGGAATTCATTGCGGCAGCTGAGCCGCTTCGCGAGACTCTCGGCTACGAGATTGACGGAGTCGTCATCAAGGTAGACGCCACCGCACAGCAGCGACGGCTGGGCTTCACCGGCAAGGCGCCGCGCTGGGCCATCGCCTACAAGTTTGCGGCCCGCGCTGCGATAACAAAGCTCGAAGACGTGCACTTCCAGGTCGGCCGCACCGGCAAGCTGACTCCTGTAGCCGTCCTTTCGCCAGTCCTGATCGGCGGGACAACGGTGACGCGGGCGACGCTGCACAACGCCGACGAGATCGCCCGGCTCGGAGTGAAAATCGGTGACTTCGTCCAGGTCGAACGCGGCGGCGACGTTATCCCCAAGATCGTTGAGGTCGTCGAGGACAAGCAGCACTCGCGCGGACACAAGGAGATCGTCTTCCCGTCCACCTGTCCGGTCTGCGATACGGAGCTGATGCGCGTAGAGGGCGAGGTCGACTGGCGCTGCGTCAATAACTCCTGCCCCGCACGTGTCCGCGAGGAGCTTCTGCACTGGGCCTCCCGCGGGGTCATGAATATCGAGGGTCTCGGAGACGCCATGGTGGCCCAGCTTCTGGGTCAAAGCCCAACCTTCGACGGCGAGCCGGAGGACGTTACCGAAGAAGGGGCACCCATCACCACACGCCAAGCCCTGATCTCCTCCATCGCAGACCTCTATCGCTTGAAGAGGGAACAGCTTCTCGGGCTGGAGCGCGTCGGCGAAAAGACGGCCGATGCCCTGCTCGCGCAGATCGACCGTTCCCGCAGCGCGGGGCTGGCACGCGTGCTGCTGGGGCTCGGGATCCGCTTTGTGGGAGAACGCACGGCTCAACTGCTGGCGCAGCACTTCGGCTCGATGAAGGCTCTTGAAGAGGCCTCGGCGCAGGAGCTGGAGGCCGTTAGCGAGGTAGGCCCGAAGGTCGCACAGGCTATTGTGGAGTTCTTTGCGATCGAGAAGAATCAGCAACTTATAATCGACCTTGAGTCTCTGGGGCTGAAGATGACGGCTGAAAAGAAGGTCGTAGGAACCACGCTCAACGGCCTCACCTTCGTGCTGACCGGAACGCTGCCAACCCTGACCCGCGACGAAGCTAAGGAAAAGATTGAGGCCGCGGGCGGAAAGGTCTCGGGCAGTGTGAGCAAGAAGACGAGCTTCGTTGTGGCGGGCGAAGAGGCGGGCTCGAAGCTTGAAAAAGCACAGTCTCTCGGGGTGAAGATTCTGGACGAGGCAGGGCTCTTAGAGCTGCTCAAGGGATAACCACCAATCCGCAGGACGGTGGTTATCCCTTTTGAGAGCTACTTCGCGGCTTCCTCGATCTCTTTCCACTCGGCATCGCTGAGTTTCACATTGGCTGCCCCGACGTTCTCCTCCAAATGTTCCACGGAAGAGGTTCCGGGGATTGGAAGCATCACCGGGGAGCGGTGAAGCAGCCAGGCGAGCGAGAGTTGTGAGACCGTGGCGTTGTGGCGCTTGGCAGCTTCGTCCAGCACACCACCGGGCTGGGTCAGCTTGCCTGCCGCGACCGGAAACCACGGAATGAAGGCAATGTTGTTCTTCTCGCAGTACTCCAGAACGTCTTCGTGCTTGCGGTCGGAGATGTTGTACTGGTTCTGGACGCTGACGATATCGATGACCTTGCGGGCCTGGTCGATCTCGTGCGGCTTGACCTCGCTGAGGCCAACGTGACGGATCTTACCCTGCTTTTGCAGCCTCTTAATGACCCCGAGTGACTCTTCCACCGGAACCTTTGGATCGATGCGGTGCAGCTGCCACAGGTCGATACGCTCGACCTTGAGGCGCCTGAGGCTCATCTCGACCTGCTGCTGGAGGTACTCAGGACGTGCGACAGGAAGCCAGCGGTCGGGCCCCTGGCGGGTCAGGCCGGCCTTGGTGGCGATGACCAACCCTTCCGGATAGGGCGAGAGCGCCTCACCGATCAAACGCTCGCTGACATCAGGGCCGTAGGAATCGGCCGTATCAATGAAGTTCACACCCAGTTCCACGACGCGGCGCAGGACCTTCTTTGCGCCTTCGATGTCGTTGGGTTCTCCCCAGATCCCCTTGCCGGTAATGCGCATGGCGCCGTAACCCAGCCGGTGAACGGGCATATCTCCGCCAATGGAAAACGTTCCACTGGCGCTTGCATTTGGAGCATTCGTTGTATGCGTAGCCATGTGCGTTGGATGCTCTCACACGGTTTTTGGACTGTAAAGAATTGGCGTTTCCGCTAGGTTTCCGCTAGGAATGCCGCGGACCGGCCGCAGATCCTGCCCGAAGCGTCTCGCCTTCTTCCAGCACTTTGACCCGATCCGCTATTCCCAGACGGGCGGCCTCAGCCTGGAGCCTCTGCAGGGGCTCGTCCATCGGTTCGCGTCCCAGACGAAAGGTTCCATAGTGCATTGGGATCATGCAGCGGGCTCCCAGCTCCATAAATCCTCGTACTGCTTCTTCGGGGGAGGTGTGGACCGAACGGTACGTATCCGGGTAGTAGGCTCCGATCGGCAGGAGAGCGATTCTCGGAGCAAGGCGGCGCCCAATCTCGGCAAATCCATCGAAGTAGGCGGTATCGCCCGAGTGATAGATGGACTGCTGACCGGACTGGATCACGTAACCTCCGTAATGGCGGTGTGTGTCCTTGAACATGCGGGCTCCCCAGTGCCGACAGGGGGTCATGGTAATGCGAAGTCCGGCGATCTCTGTCTGCTGCCACCACTTGAGGGTGCTGACCTGGCGAAATCCGAGTGGGGATACCAAGTCGTCGACGCCGTGAGGCACCACAATCTCGGGTGCACGACCTCGTGCTCTCCGCGTCGTGCGAACGATGCGCCGCAGCGAAGGAATGTTGAGGTGGTCCATGTGGGCATGGGTGATGAGAACCGCGTCAATCGGGGGCATCTCTTCCAAGCGCAGGCCAGGCCGCCGCTGACGCCTCAGGACAACCAGGCGATTCACGAAGACAGGATCGACAACGACGTTCTTGCCGCCGATCTGGAGGAAGAAGGAGGAGTGTCCGATGAAGGTGACTCCGGTCTCGCCGGGAGCTACCAGTTCAGCCTTCCTTGGCTCACCCATCATGGGCTGTTCGTGGCTCTCGCGGACGAGCTTCCAGAGCTGCCCGACCTTCGTGACAACGAATGGCCTCTTGTTCCATAAACGGCCGACCGAACCCTGTTGTGTACCCACGTTTAAGTAGATGCGTGGGACGAGGTAACGATGCGACGTGGCGGGCCGCTTCCGGCATCTATCGATGGAGAATTACCTTTCGGCTCCTGACTGAGTATCCCAACCTGAACGAAAGGGGTTAGTTATCGCACGCATCTCTGCCATCGATGCCCACCCGGTCGAAGCGCCACAGCCGCGCGTTTGGGACTATGTCTCCCGCTCGCCGCTTGGATCTCTTTGGAACCTGCAGGGGGTCCCAGTCCGGATCGTCGCCAGGCGCACATGGCGATCCCTGCTGGCCGATAATCTCCTGGGTCGAGCGGCAGAACTTGCATTCTTCTTCCTCTTCGCGCTCTTTCCTACCCTGTTCAGTGCCAGCTCAATCCTCGGACTGGCGGCGCAGTCGGCGTCTTCCATCTACTACAAGCTGCTGGAGTATCTTGCACTGGTGGTTCCGACCTCGGCGCTGGGAATGGTGCTTACGACATTCAATGAGACGACCGCGCACGCCTCATCCGGCAAGCTCACCTTTGGGTTGATTGCGGCGGTGTGGTCAGCCTCGGTTGGAGTGTCCGCCATCCAGGACTCCCTGAACACGATCTACAACATCCAGGACCAGCGCTCATACTTCAAGGCTCGATTCGCGGCCATTGGCGTTACGGTCATCCTGGTGGTGCTGGGCACCCTGACGCTGGCCTCGCTGCTGGGAGGTGACTTCTTTGCGGCGGTTGCGCGAACAAATTTCACCAATCAAATGGCTGCAACGCTGTTCGCGTTGTGTTCACGTCTGATCTTTTGGACGATGGCGACGGCACTGCTGACGCTGTGTTTTGCGGTGATCTATTACTGGGCTCCCGGAGTGAGAAGGCGACAATGGCGCTGGCTCACGCCAGGAAGCGCGATCGGCATTGTGGCCTGGGTGCTGGTCTCTCTTGGTTTCCGGCTCTATCTGCACTACTTCAACTTCTATTCCGTCACCTACGGATCGCTGGGCGCAGTCATCATCCTGCTGATGTGGTTCTACATCACAGGCTTTATGCTGCTGCTGGGAGCGGAGATCAACAGCGAGATAGAGGCAGCGGCTGCGGAACAAAGCCTGTGGGGGCTTACGCAGGAACCTGTCCTCATGGGTGCTGATGCTGTCTCTGCTGCGCCTCGGCCTGTTGAGCCGCCATCGTCTTCTGCGCCCATGACTGATACGTCAATCGATCCTTCAGCGACTCCCAGTCCTTTGAAGGAAGAACCATCAGATCCTCCCGTTTGATCCCGGGAAATCCACTTCCTAGAGCGTCAAGACCGCCTTCCCGGTCTTCGCGGATGTAGCTGGAGGTGATGTCCACATCGTTGGCTCGTGCCCAGGTGCTGATGTGGGTTGTGGGCTGCGAGGCGATGTCAGCTTCGGTCCAGTTGGCGAAGTGGAGCTGGCGGCCGAGCCAGGAGACTCCGTCGCGGTTGACCCAGGAGGTGCGATGGCTGATGCCGGGATACCGGATGGCGGTGAACATATTGCGATCGGTCCCGCGGAGGGCGATGGCGCGGTCGCGAATGGAGGCGAACCAGTCCGGGCCGTGGTGCGCCATGTCCATCACCGTATCGGCATCGCCGTTCATGACCAGCATAGGCCCCCGAGACGCGTTGAGCGCATAGAGCACGGCGCCACGGTCGCCCAGGACGGAGAGGGAACGGTATGGCGGAGACTGGCAGGGCAGCGGATTGGAGTCGAAGTACCCGCCGGGACCGTCGTAGTCTCCACCGCCGCTGAGAATGACGGCGTGGATGCGCGTGTCGATGGCGCCAGCGATACCGGAGATGAAGGAGCCCATGGAGTAGCCAACGACGGCGATCTGCTGGGGATCGACCTCGCGGCGCGAACGGAGATAGCTGACGGCCTGCATGAGATCGACCTGCATGAGACCCGCAAGACGCTGCCCCCAGTCGGTCACTGAGATCCCCGGAGGTGGGGGCACGATCTTGTCGTGCGCGCCCGTGCGGGATTTCTTCTCGACATTGCGCTCGCCCTCACCGATGGGGTCGTAGGTGACGACGACAGCACCTGCGCGAGCGAACATCATGCCGCTCCAGAACGCGTACCAGCTGAACTTGTCGCCGCCGTGGCCGTTTACGACGACGATTCCGGGGATTCTCCCGTTGATGTGCTCGGGGTGGTAGACGATGGCGGGAACGAGCATGCCGGCGGAGGTCTGATAGGTGACGCGATCGGCGATAACGCCTGCAACCGGGTGGAAGCTGGACCAGACTTTGGCCTGAAGCGAAGGCAGGGCCGAGGGGATGTAGAGTTGGCGACGAATTTGGTCTCGCCACAGCTTTTCGCGCGCGATGCGCTGGGCTGGAGTGAGGCTGCTGGCTGGCGGCAGGGCAGGCACAGGAGCCCCGATACCGGCAGTGGCTCGCGAGCTGCTGGCGGGAGTCTGTGCCAAGGCCATGACAGAGGAAAGGACGAAAATGGCTGCTGCAGCTCTCAACATGAGATCTCCCCGGCGGGTGGGTTTGCGCGGCAAAGGCTACAATTTTCAACATACTCCATGAACCTTTACACAGCAGTTCTCGCCGTTATTGTCACAACCTTGCTTGCTGTCTCGCTTGGGCGGCTGGGAAAAGTAAAGACGAAGGCAGACTACCTGGTGGCAGGACGATCGCTGCCGGCGTTTGTGCTGATCTTTACGCTGCTGTCCTCATGGATCGGGTCAGGATCGCTGCTTGGAGGAGCGGAGAATGCCTATAACCATGGCTTTGTCGCCCTGTGGCAGGCGGCTGGAGGCTGGGCCGGGCTCCTTCTGATCTACTTCATCGCTCCGCGGGCGCGGAAGTTTGCGCAGTTCACGATTCCTGACCTGCTGGAGACGCGTTACAACCAGACCGCCCGCGTGCTGGGTGTGGTGGCGATCCTGCTGACCTATACCGCCATCACGAGCTACCAGTTCATTGGCGGCGGGGACATCCTGCACCTGATCTTTCCGGACGTGATTTCGCCGATCCTTGGGCGGTACATCCTGGCGGCGTTTGTTATTGTCTTCACGATGATCGCGGGGATGTCCTCGGTCGCGTACATGGATCTCGTGATCGGGTTGCTGGCGACGGTGACGATGTGCCTGGCGCTGCCGGTATTGATCCACAGGGCAGGCGGTTGGGGAGCGGTCCATGCTGCACTGCCGCCGACGCACTTCCAGGTGCTAGGCGACCTCAGCTTTATCCAGTGCCTGGAGCTCTTTCTTCCGACCTGCCTTCTGCTCCTCGGAAATCAGTCGATGTACCAGAAGTTCTTTTCGGCGAGGTCGGAGAAGGACGCACGGCGTTCTGTTGTGGGCTGGATTATTGGCACCGTGATCCTGGAGACGGTGATTGTGGCGATCGCAGTGACGGGATCGGCGCTGTTTCCAGATGGCGAGGTGAGTAAGGCGCCGCGGGAGATTCTGGCGTATTGCGGTCTGCACGGATTCAGCGGCGGCTCGCCTACCCTGCGGCTACTGGGCGCTCTGCTGATGGGAGCGATCTTCGCCAAGATCATCTCGACGGCGAACAACTGGCTGTTTTCGCCGGCGACGAACCTGGTGAACGATATCTATGTTCGTTACATCAATCCGCAGGCTTCGAATAAGAAGATTCTGATTGTGAGCCGACTGATGGTGGTCCTTCTGGGCATATGGTCACTGTTCCAGTCGCTGGGTACGGAATCTGTGCTGAAGAAGGCACTCTATGCGTACACGATCTATTCGGCTGCGCTGACGCCGGTCATTCTGGCAGCATTCTTCTGGCGCAGGACCACGGCGGCAGCGGCGGTGGCGAGCATCGCCGTGGGAACTGCAGTCACTGTCGGTTGGGAGTGGGTAGCGCCGCACCTGCCCGCAGTCATCGGGCAGCGGGATGCAATCTTTCCGGCACTGCTGGCCTCGCTGGTCTGTCTGGTGGCAGTAAGCGTCATGGGTGCGCCGGGCGGAGCGGAGCTTCGGGGATCTTCGCGGGGCGCCTAGGTGCAGGCGGGATGGACGTTTAGCGCTTTCCTGGGACACGAAACTTCCGGTCCTTGCACGAGAGTCTGAGCAGAGCTCGCGATCGACGCGATAAACTTGCATTCATTATGGAATTGATGGGTTGTGGGACGGCGCTGGTGACTCCCTTTTGCGGGGACGAGAGCGTGGACGAGAGCGCTCTGCGGGCGCTGGTGGAGTGGCAGATTGAGAGTGGGATCGGGTTCCTGGTTCCCTGCGGTACGACGGGCGAAGCCGCAACCCTGACCGAGCAGGAGTGGCTGCGCGTCGTTGAGATTGTTGCCGAGACGGCAGCGGGCCGGGTCCCGGTCTTCGGCGGCTGCACAAACAACTCGACGCGCGACGCGGTCGTGAAGGCGAAGAAGCTTGCTGCGGTGAAGGGCCTGACGGGCATCCTGACCGCGAACCCGTACTACAACAAGCCCGGGCAGGAGGGGCAGTATCGGCACTTTCGTGCGATCGCAGAGTCGGTCGATCTGCCGGTGATGCTGTACAACATTCCCGGACGAACGGGCGTGAACCTGGAGCCCGCGACGGTGCTGAGGCTGGCTGAGTTGAAGAACGTCATTGCGATCAAGGAGTCGAGCGGCAACATCGTCCAGATTACGGAGTTGCTGACTTCTCTCCCGCAGGATTTCAAGGTGTTCGCAGGGGATGATTCGCTGGCGCTCCCGGTGCTTGCACTGGGAGGCGCGGGGCTGGTTTCGGTGGCTTCAAACGTAATTCCGGCGGAGATGTCGGCGATGATTTGCGCGGCGAGGGACGGGGACTGGGCGACGGCGCGCAGCGTCAACCGACGTTACTTCCGGCTGATGCAGGCGCACTTCTGGGAGGCGAGCCCGGCTCCTGTGAAGGCTGTGATGAAGATGATCGGTCGTGGAGAAGAGGTGCTGCGGCTGCCGATGGTTCCGGTGAGCGATGCTACGCGCAAGCGCCTTGAGGCGCTGGTCGGTGAGCTGGGGCTGATGTCCGGGGCTGTCGCGGGTGGGGCTCAGCGCGCTTCGTAATCTCAAGCAGGTTTTCAATCAATCAGAAAAGGTGACAGGTGAGTTTGAACGGTTCTTTGCAGGAGCGGATTGAGCACTGGTTTGCCCAGGGCACGGATGCAGTGGGTAACAAGGAAGCAGAGGCAGCCTTCAGCGAGCTTCGTGGCGCGCTTGAGGCCGGGACGCTGCGGTCGGCGGAGCCCGATGCTGCGCAGGCGCTGGGCTGGCGCGTGAACGCGTGGGTGAAGCGGGGAATCCTGCTGGGCTTTCGTCTGGGCCAGATGATCGAGATGGGCTCGCAGGAAGGCTTGTCGTTCGTCGATAAGGCAACGTACCCGGCGCGTCGGTTCAGCGTGACGGATGGTGTGCGCGTCGTGCCGGGTGGTTCGAGCGTACGGAGCGGAGCGTATCTCGCCAAAGGTGTTGTGGTGATGCCGCCTGCGTATGTGAATGTGGGCGCCTTTGTAGACGAGGGAACCATGGTGGATTCGCACGCGCTGGTAGGAAGTTGCGCGCAGATTGGCAAGCGCGTTCACCTGAGTGCAGCGGCACAGATTGGCGGCGTGCTGGAGCCGGTGAACGCCAGCCCGGTCATCATCGAGGATGATGCTCTGGTCGGGGGCAATACCGGCATCTATGAAGGAACGATCGTGCGGAAGCGCGCCGTGATTGCGGCAGGAACGGTGCTGACGCGCGGAACCCCGGTGTATGACCTGGTAAAGGGCGAGATCTACAAGGCCACGGCGGAGACTCCGCTGATTATTCCTGAGGGTGCGGTCGTGGTTCCAGGGTCGCGCGCCGTGAGCAAGGGCAAGGGAGCGGAGTGGGGCCTCAGCGTCGCTGCTCCCGTGATTGTGAAGTACAGGGACGAGAAGACAGAGCTGTCGCTGGTGCTCGAAGACGTTCTGCGATAACTCATCACAGTTGGAGGTAGCCCGAAGGCTTCACAGCTTCTTTGCCGGAACAGCGGAGAAGAGGCTGATGAAGCCTTCGCCCATTGTGGGGTGGGCGACGACGATGTCTCGCACCGCCGTGTAGGGCAGGTTCGCGGACATGGCGAGCTGAACAGGGACGAGCAGATCCGACGCGCCGGGTCCAAAGGCGGTGAAGCCAAGGATGCGGTCGTCGTCCGATACGAGAGCTTTGAGGAAGCCGCGGGTCTCTGAAAGCGTGCGCGAACGGAGGACTGCTGCCATGGGGATACGTGCGAGTCGATAGGGTATGCCCTGCTTTGTTGCCTCTGTTTCCGAGATGCCAATCTGGGCAAGTTCAGGATCGATGAAGGTGCAGGATGGGACCTGGCGCCCAGTGGTCGAGCGATTCCCTCCGGCGAGATTGTCGCGCACGATGCGGAAGTCGTCGAAGGAGATGTGGGTGAAGTAAGGCGAGCCTGCACAGTCGCCCATCGCCCAGATGCCAGGAGCGGTGGTCTCCAGCC
>DASTSJ010000077.1:0-12275 GCA_035760765.1 Edaphobacter sp.
CGGTTACGCTTGCAGCCGCGTTGTTTCATGCGGCCGAGCTTCCGAAAGCGCGGAAGGTGGCGATCATTCTGAGCGGAGGCAACCTGGAGCCCTCGCTGCGAGAGAAGCTGGATGCGGAGATCGCACAGACGAAGTAAGAGCGTGAGGCCACGCTGCGCGCACACCGGAGCGACATCTCATCTAATATGTCGGCTATGAAGATGTTTGGTTTGCGTTGTGCAGCGAGCATCGCGATCCTGCTGGCGGGATGTGCAGGCGCATGGGCGCAGAAGCCGGATAAAAGCTCCGGCTACGATCTCGCGGCTCGGGCGACGGTTCTGCACGAAGCGAATGTCTACGTTGCTGCCGATGCCGGATCGCAGCAGGTATCCACAGTCCTGCCGGGGCATGAGGTGGTCGTAGTAGAACGCAGCTCGCCGTGGATCAAGGTCTTCGCAAATACGGACGTTCAGGAAGACCCTGAGGACAAACCGGAGTTCGGCGATGAGACAGCGCCTACACCTGCGTCGGGCTGGATTCACGACAAGGGAGTTGTGGGTCCCACGACTCCCAGCGGCGATGTGATTCTGTACGGCGCCGCGGCGAATCTGGAGGACTTGGCGACCCGACCCAATGCGCCCAAGAACGCTGCGTCCGAGGCCCACCTGTTGTATCGCAGGGTGGCGGACTACTTCCCTCAGTCCAGTCTTGCCCCGGAGGCGGCCTGGCGTTCGGCCGACATCCGCTGGCAGCTTGAAAAGCGCGACATCAGCACTCTGCCGTCGGCCAAAGAGCAGGACCCAAACCTTCGTCCGGTGATCTTTGAAGGAGAGATGAAGAAGATCATCAAGAACTATCCGGGATCGAAGTATGCTGCGATGGCCGCGTACGAGATGCTTGATAACAAGCTGTGCGGTGACTGGCAGGGGCTGCCGAAATGTCCGGAAAAGGAAGCCGAGTTGTATGAGAAGTATGCCCGACAATTTCCGGACGGGCCGCGTACTCCGCAGGCACTCTACAACGCTGTTTATCGCCAAGCCACCGTGGTGACGATGTACACGGTGCAGGAAGACAAGAAAAAAGCCGGCGCGGCCGCCGCCAAGACAGAGGCTCTGGCCGCGGAGATGAGAGCAAAGTTTCCGCAGACAGACTACACGGCTCGGGCAGTCAGCACCGCATACAAGGTCGCCCAGGGGATCCCCATCTATGGCAATGATCGCGATTGATGGAAAGGAAGTGATCACGCGAGCAATCGCATTGGATGATGCGCCGGCGATTGCAGAGCTGAGTGGCCAGCTCGGTTACGAGGCTTCGGCGACGCAGATCGCCGACAGGATCGCCTGCATGCTTCCGCTCACGGACAATCATCTGGCGCTGGTTGCATGCGTTGGTGGTCAGGTCGTGGGCTGGATCGAAGCTGAGATAGCTCGGCATCTGCAGTCTGAACCTCACACGGTCATCACCGGCCTGGTGGTTCAGGACGGCGCGCGGTCCCTGGGGGTCGGCAGCCGACTCTGTGCGGAGGCGGAGGAGTGGAGCCTGCAGCGGGGAGTCAACGTGATCCGCGTTACGTCGCGGATCACGCGGGAGCGTGCGCATCGGTTCTATCTGCGCGAAGGGTTTGTTCAAACGAAGACCTCTGCGGTGTTCGAGAAGGTACTCTCCAGCGAGACCGAGTAATGCTCTTCACGGAATCTTCAGGCCAAGCATGTAGCATTGAAACTATGCCGATCCTGAAGGTTATGGTGCTCGCCATTGTGCAGGGACTCGCGGAGCTTCTGCCGGTCTCGAGCTCTGCTCACGTTGTCGTCGCGGAAAAACTTATGGGGCTGGACCCGTCCTCGCCCCAGATGACCCTCCTGCTGGTCATGCTGCATACCGGCACGATGTTTGCCGTCATCGTGTACTTCTGGAAGCAGTGGAAGCGGAGCTATTTCGCGAATGCAGATGCCTTTAAGCGCTTTCTGATTCGCGTGGTTTGGGCCACGCTTCTGACCGGCATCATCGGTGTCGTCGTCAAGACGGCGGTCGAGAAGACGATGTTCCATGGAGCGCCGAAGGCAGAGATTGAAGAGCTGTTCGGCAGGCTCGACCTGATTGCACCGGCGCTGCTGGCCGCGGGTGTGCTGATCGTCATCGCCGGTCTCCGAGAAAAGAATGGACCTGCGCCCCTGCAGGTCTACGGAAACAGCGTGACGATGCGACAGGCTGGATGGATGGGAGCGATCCAGGGTCTTTGCCTTCCCTTCCGCGGTTTCTCTCGTTCCGGCGCAACGATCTCAACCGGAATACTGGCGAACGCGAGCAAGGACCGTGCTGAAAGATTCAGCTTCGCCCTGGCTGTGGTCCTGACGCCTCCTGTGGTTCTACGGGAGGCGATGCGGCTCGTGAAGGCCTCGCATGCAGCCTCAGCCACGGGAACCCACATTGATCTGCAGTCGAGCGTCGCTACAAGTTTGATTGGTATGGTGCTGGCGTTCTTCGCTGGCCTGGTCGCGCTGCGCTGGCTGAGTGCGTGGCTGGAAGAAGGTCGTTGGTATCTCTTCGGAATCTACTGCCTTGTGGCGTCAGGCGTGGTGTTTTATCTGCATCACATCGGCTTTTAGCGCACGTGAAAAGGGAGGGCTACGAGCTGCCCTCCCTTTGAGAAAACTGCAGCGCGACTAGTTAGCCTGCAGTTGGTCTCTGTAGCTCTTCACATACTCGTGTGAACTCAGGATATGGGCCTGCTGTTCCGCGAGAATCTGACGGACAGGCAGCGGCAGATCCTGCTTGAGGACGTCCTCATAGGCATCCTTGGCCGCGTCTTCGCCTTCTTCAGCCGTCGCTAAGAGGGCGTGATCCCCTCCTCCGAGCTTTGCTTTGAGATCACTCCAGACACGGTGCAGCGTCCCTACTGTGGTTCCAGACTCTTTGACGTCATGGAATCCGTTCTGATGCAGAACCTCTTCCAGGTCACCGCGGAAGCGAGCGCGCTTCAGTGACTCGGCAAGAAAGTGGCGCTTCAGGTTTTCGTCTTTGAGGTGATCGCCGATCTCTGCGAATCCCTTCTGGCCATCGATCAGGATCTTGATGACGGAGGTCAGGGCAAGGTGCATTTCGTTGCGCTTATCGGCGTCGCTAGGCATGAACTCTTTTCCTCGTGCTAGATAGAAGTACAAAGTACCAGGAGGCAGGGTCCGCCGGCTGTCTGCGATTCTCCTTCACCGGCGGCAAGCAGGAGAAATCGCGAAAATCCCACTCCCCTGCCTACCGGTTTCACTAAGGGCCGCCGAAGCTGATTCGGCGGTAAGCTAGACAGATAGATGCAGCTTTGCAGCGCGGGTTTGCATTCGGATACCCTGTCCCAGTTTTTCGATTTTGTTTCGCATTTCCCGCAGGTTGGTCTGGGATAATCGAAGCTGCTCTGGTGGTTCAAGCCTCGATAGCCATCTGCTACGACCGGCCGGCACGGAGAGGCTCGGCTGCCGGCGTGCGAGAGGCTATGCGAACCCCCGATGAAGACTCTTAGACTCGTCTCGACCCCTACACGCAATCGCCGTCTGAATGAGATCATCGGCCTCACTGTATTGGTGACGGCTGCTCTGCTTCTTTTGGCGCTGGTAAGTTACACGCCGACCGACCCTTCGCTGAACACCGTCGGGAGCTATGTAACGGGGCGTCCTGCACATAACTGGACGGGAATCGCAGGTGCCTATGTCTCCGATGCGATGCTGCAGGCGATCGGTGTAGCGGCATTCCTTCTTCCGCTGGTGCTGGGAAGGCTCGGCATCTGCTGGATGATGTCGCGACCGGCGGGATCTCCTGTGGCCAAAGCAGTTGGGCTGGCGATGTGGGTTGTGTTTGGTCCGGCGGCGATTGCGCTGCTGCCCGGCCACCTGCTGTGGAAGGGCACGCTTCCGATTGCAGGCACCAGCGGCCGTCTGCTGGCGGACATGCTGGTGGCCTACCTGAATCTGCCAGGAGCTTCCATCGTTCTGGCGCTGATGGTCGCGCTATCGCTGTACCTTGCCACTACGTTTACCTTCAACACAGCACGCGAGTGGACCACGATGCGCTTCGGCTTTGCCCAAAGGATGTGGGAGCGCTGGGTGCAGTGGCGCGAGAGACGGCAGGGAGATGACCTTCCCGTGGAGCAGTATGGCAGCAAGCGCGAGCGCGCTGAGCTGCGTGCCCGGCGAGAACGTGAACTGGCTGAACGCAAGGAACGCGAGGCGGAAGAGCGCAAGAATGCACCCACAACCACCTTGCTGGGCGGGCTCTTCGGATGGCTGAGCCGCCGAAAGCAGAAGGTAGCTAGCGCGAACCAGACGGAAGAAGATGTTATCGCGACAGAGCCGTCTGTGTGGGGGGCGATGCCCCGTACGGTTGTCGATGCTCCTCCCGTGACGGCGATCGGAACCGCAACGGCGGCGGTTGCTCCATATGCCGAGGAGTTGGCGAAGGCGGCGACGCCTGTCCGGGCCATTGACGATGCTTCGAACTTCGCATCAGAGATGTCTTTGCCGAGACTGGTCGAGAAAGAGGAGGCGCCCCGGGCGACCAGAAAGCGCACGGACGATGTACAGTCTGCACCTGCTCCGGTTGAGGCACCGAGCGACGACATCTCGTTCGGCAAGCGCGCCGATGCGGACATCAAGGCAGTTGCGATCACGCCGAAGAGTATCCGAGGATACAAGCTTCCTCCTTCCTCGCTTTTGAATAAGAGTGAGGAAAAATCCACCGTCCGCGAGGACTTGCTTCGCGAAGAGGCTCGCGTGCTGGTCGAAAAGTGCGCCGAGTTTGACGTCGATGGCCAGGTGACCCACATCAATCCCGGTCCTGTGGTCACGACCTTCGAGTTCAAGCCCGATGCGGGCGTGAAGTACTCGCGCGTGACAGGGCTGGCCGATGACCTCTGCCTCGCGATGGCGGCAGAGAGCATCCTGATCGAGCGTATGGCAGGCAAGTCGACGGTCGGGATCCAGGTTCCAAATTCGGATCGCGAGACGATCTGGCTGCGCGATGTCGTGGAGTGCGAAAGCTTCGCGCAATCCAAATCGCGGCTTCCCATCGCTCTCGGCAAAGACATCAATGGGCGCATCGTCACGGCAGATCTGGCAGCGATGCCGCACGTGCTGATCGCAGGATCGACAGGCTCTGGTAAATCGGTAGCGATCAACGCCATGATCATGAGCGTTCTGTTCAAGTCCACACCGGAGCAGGTTCGCATGATCCTGGTCGATCCGAAGAGAGTGGAACTGGGGATGTATGAAGGCATCCCGCATCTCTTTACGCCGATCATTACCGAAGCCAAGCTCGCGGCAAACGCATTGCGGAACGCCGTGAAAGAGATGGAGCGTCGCCTGAAGCTTCTGGCAGCAAATCATGTTCGCAACATCGACCAGTTCAACAAGCTGTTTGACAGCGGCAGCGGACACCTGTTTGAGGACGTCAACCAGGAGCCTCTGCCTTACATCATGATCATCATCGATGAGCTGGCTGACCTGATGATGCTCGATCGAGCCAATGTGGAAGAAGCCATTACGCGTCTGGCGCAGATGGCACGCGCGGTCGGCATCCACCTGGTGTTGGCGACGCAGCGGCCTTCGGTTGACGTGATCACCGGTCTGATCAAAGCCAACGTTCCCACGCGTATGAGCTTCCGGCTGGCGACCAAGGTCGACTCCCGCACCATCATCGATTCGAACGGCGCCGAAAGCCTGCTGGGACGAGGCGACATGCTCTACCTTCCGCCGGGCACCAGCCGCGTTCAGCGAGTGCATGCACCGTTCGTGACAGAGAAAGAGATCGCCGCAGTCACGGAGTTCTGGAAGGCGCAGGGCGAGGCCGAGTATGTGCAGGGATTCCTTGAGGGACCGAAGGACGAGGCGGGACGCGACCTCGACGGCGGATCGGATGGCGAGTCGGATGACCCGATGTACGACGATGCTGTTCGCCTGGTCTTCGAGTTCGGAAAGGCTTCTACATCACTGCTGCAGCGCAGGCTTCGCATTGGATATGGCCGCGCCGCGCACCTGATCGACATGATGTACAACGACGGACTGGTTGGGCCGGCCGATGGATCAAAGCCGCGCGAGTTGTTGAAGTCGGCGGACTGGATCAAAGAAGTCGATGCTGCCATGCGCTAAGCGAGGAGTATTCACCGTCATCTCGGAATGTGCTTCGAGGAACGGATCGCGATGATGGCCAGGATGCAGATGACTCCAAGGAAGGCCACCCATACCAGCTCGGGATGGCGCTCGGTAATGGATCGGCTATCCGGGCGTGCAGTATAGATGGGGTTGCGCTGCTCGGGACCAATGCGCGCGACGCCCGTGTTGCTGCTCAGATTGATGGTTCGCGCAAGATCGTAGTCAGGTGCGACCAGTGTCTGGTCGCCATAGAAGAGCGTCAGCGGGTCGGTCGAAGGCGCATTGAAGCAGAGACGACGCTGACGCATCTGCAACTGCACAGCAACGATTGGCAGCGGAGGGTCGTCCCCGTTGTTTACCGCGATCTCAACGTCGGCGCTGCTCTGCAGATTCGAGCCGAGAGTCGCGGGCACGCTGAGTTGTTGCTGGTTGATCTCATGCCCAGACTCATTCAGTCGCACGCGGAAGATGTTTCCCGAGATTGTCTCTCCGGCAGAGGTGGGCGTACCGGAGGCGTGATCGATGATCGAGACGTCTCGGCTGAAGTTCGATCGAAAGTCCGGTGAAAGAACGAAGTAGACACGCTCGACCGGAACGCGCACCGGGAGAGTGAAATGCGCTACGGTCTGCCTTCCGTGTTGGCTTATGTTCCGCGTCTCCGCCGCAGGGGCAAAGACAGTCTGGGCCTCACGGCTGGGCGGGACCGTGGCTCCAACGACCATCGCGGGGGAGAACTGAACCCGTCGCGTTCCGGGAGCAGGCGACACCTGCAGTTCAATGTGCAGGTAGGGAAAGCTCGATTCCTGCAGGGGAAGCTTTGTGCTGCGCGAGAGATGCTGAGACGTGAGATCGAAGAGTGTGAACTCGCCGAGATGCGTTCCTGTTGAATCGCCTGGTTTCGCCGTCCCAGTGACCGTGGCCGCGGCAATGTAGTCTCTGCCGGCGAGGTTCAGCACCACTTCGGTATAAGGCCGATGCGGCATCGCCAGATCGAAGGTAATCGCGCGGCCCTTCTTTCCAAGATTGAAGACGCGAGCCGATTCGACATCGGGCTGCACAGGTTCGCTCAGCGTGATGGCATAAGGAATCTCGTGGGCCTGGGCGGTCTGGGCGAAGAGTCTCAGGTCCCGGAGTGTAGGCGCCGCATGTTCGAAGACACCGGCATCCAGAACGGCACAATTCTGCCCCGCTGCTGTGGGCACCACAGAGCGCTGATAAAGAAAGAACTGCCGCTCCGGTGTGATCGATCGCGGAGCGTTGACGCCAGCCTGCCACAGCAGTAGAAGAAGGATCCACCTCACTGGCTGCTTCCTGCCTTCTGCACGTTGTGCTCCGCACTCTGTTCGCGCAGAGCCAGCCAGTCCCTCTGATAGGCAAAGCTAACCGCCATCAAAAGAACGCCCAGGCCGAGGAAACTGCCTACGCGATATCCCTGGCTGAGATTCCGCATGTCGTAGAGAAAGGTTTTACCTATGGTGAAGATCAGCAGCAGAAGCGCCTGCCACCGGACGAACGCACTTCGCTTCCAGAACCCAACCGCCAGCAGGATGGCTCCATAGACCATAAGGAAGGCCGAGATGGCGAGCGCTCTGCGCAGCTCAGATTCCGGTGCGGAGAGCGTCGCCGGCCAGAACGATCCGATCTCCCGCACTCCGGCAAGCACGAAGATCAGATTGATGGCGACGATGGAGGCTCCAGAGAGCTGCGCCCAGAGTAGATCCTCCTCACCGAGTGCGACACGCAGGCTTACCCACGCGACTCCCGACAAGATGCCTGCTGCGATCATAGCCGTCCAGAAGTCGCTATTCAGCAGTGGCGCATAGGGACGCACGCCGGACCGGGCGACTAAGGTCTCCCGAAGGCTGATGATAACTGCGATCAGTTGGATTGCCGCAAAGGCCCAGGGGGCGAAGCGCGATCTCTTCCACACCTCACCTGTGCTCCTTGCACCCCATGCGATCCACGAGAACGCGGCCAGCGCGATGACCGCCGCCATCGCTGCCGCGAACTTGCTGTTGAAGAAGGTGAGTGCAATCGCGCCGTCATACCAGTCTGACATGGTGACAACGCGGACGACACCGAGGGCCACGGAGCCGATCGCAAGCCATCGCAGCGTGCTCACTGCCTCCTCGGCTGGAGGTGCGGGCAGCAATGGGGATGCCCCATTCGACGCAGAGGTCCGCGCTGCAACCCACAACAGACCTACGCCCTCCGCCAACCACGCTGCCGTGATCCAGTGACCATTCGCCTTCAGAGGGATGGCGATAGTGAGAAAGACTACGGCAAGTGACAGATGGATGGCAGCCAGGACGGCAGGCTGAGGGAGCCGGGCTAGAACCAGGTAGACTGCCGCAAGGATGAGCATCAGCCAGGGCAGAAACCAATGCCTACCCGAGTCCTGCATGACGGAATAAAGAGCAAGCGAGACGAAGGCCGCATTGCCCAGGGGAAGCAGGATGGAAGGAGTGATCCATCGCAAAAAGCCATACCGAGACGCCGACGCGACTTCCGCAAGAGGGCGAGCGAAGCCACCGGAAACAAAGACTGCAAAGAAGAGCGCGATGAAGATCGTCGTAGGGGCGAAGGCGCTCTCGGCGTAGAAACGGACATACCAAAGGACGAAGTACAGCGTGGTAGCGCAGAGGGCGCCAAGCAGAAGCCGATCCCAGGGTTTCTTCCGGATCAGCGCTGCCGTAGCAACGTCGATCGCAAGTAAATACGTGAACAGAAAGATCTCATGATTTGTCCCGGTGGAGAGAAGCAGGGGTGTGGCGAATCCTCCAGCGAGCGCATACACGGCCAGTAACTCGGTGTCCTGTGCCCACGCCATGTAGGCGTTCCACGCCGTCACCAGAATCATTCCCGCAAGTGCGGCTGCGGGTGGCAGTAGATGGTAAAGCTGCTGCGCGGCCCAGAACGTCAGATAGAGCGCGCCGGTCCCGACCGCCTTGAGCGAGTAGGAGAAAACTGCGAAACCCTTCCGTCGGAACTGCTCCGACCACAAAACAACTCCCGCGCCCGCAACCAGCCCTACGAGAATGCGACCGACGGGACCGATCCACTGGTTGTCGACGGCGAGCTTCAGGAACCAGGTGACTCCGATCATCAGAGCGATGATGCCGACGCGGTTGAAGACCTGCGCTCCCAGGCGGTTCTCAAGCGATTCCGTGGGCCGAGAGCTGGATGTGACCTCGCGGATCTCTTCCGGCTCAGAACCATGGAATGATGGAACGCTGGGCGGTGGGGGGGGCGCAACTCTTTCCGGCGTCTCGTCCGGAAGGGGAGCTTGCGAGCGTAGTTCGGCGATCTGACGTTCGAGCTGACCGACGCGCCTGGTCAGTGAGCGAAGCTGTGCCGCTACAGATGTGTCCTCTTCATCCATCTCATGCAGCGGTGACAGATCCTCCGGCCCCATGGCAACTACTCTACCGCCTGTGCTGGTCATGTGACATGGAAAAGTCAACTTGATAAGCTGCACGAATGCCGGAACAGTCTCGGAACCAAGTCCTCATTATTGACGATGACCTGCTGATTCGCGATCTGCTCGAATTACTTCTTTCACGCAAAGGCTGTGAGGTCTATCAAACTGCGTCGGGCGAAGAGGCTCTTTCCATGCTGACAGATCAGCGACAGGTCAAGCCATCCGTCGTTCTGGCCGATATGCAGCTTCCCGGAATCGCAGGGGCGGCTCTCGCTCATCAACTGCGTACCCTGCTCGGTAAGGAAACGCAAATCGTTGCCATGAGCGCCAAGCAGCCTGGTCAAAATGAGCTGGAAGGCTTTGATCGATTTGTAGGAAAAACCTTCCATGAAGACACTCTGAACAGCCTTTTCCAGCCGACTGTGCCATTATCGAATGTAGAAGATGGGGACTCCGCCGATGCATCGCCGTTGAATGAGGCGGTATACGAACGACTGGCCAGTTCGATGAGCCAGAAGCAACTCACAGAACTTTATCAACTCTGTCTGGACGACTGCCGGCGCCGCATGGATGCCATACGACACGCGGCCAGCCGGAATAACGTTGATACCTGCGCGAAAGAAGCGCACACCATAAAAGGAAGTTGCGGTATGGTGGGAGCGAAAGAGATTGCTTCACTGGGCGAACTCATTGAAAGCGATGGTCTGGTTGCGAATGTGGAGGATGCTCTTGGTGAGATGATGCTGGCCTGTAGGCGCCTGGAAGAGCACCTGCGCGCCCGCGGACTTTGCATCCAACCCTGAAGATCACCAGGAGGCGAGGAGAAGAGATGAAGGAGTCCGGAAAGAAGACGACCGAAACCCCCAATGGAGATACACGCATTCGCGTCGTTGTAGCCGATGATCATCCTGTAGTCCGCTTCGGCGTCCGTAACATGCTGGAGCACGATGCAGCCTTCCAGATCGTCGGAGAGGCCGGTGACGGTGACGAAGCCATCACGCAAACACTGGAGCTCGAACCCGACGTTCTTCTGCTGGACGTGCAGATGCCCCGGCTTCCTGGCCTGGAAGCTATGCGCGCCATCATGGACAGGTCCCCTCGTGTGAAGATCATCATTCTTACCAGCACCGTCTCAACCCAGCAGGTCATCGAGGCTCTGCAGATCGGTGCGCGCGGCATCGTCCTTAAGGATTCCGTCGCTGCCGATCTGACGACGGCCATGCGGGCTGTGCTCTCAGGCGATTACTGGATTGGCGGGGAGCGTGTGATGAACCTCGTTGCGGCACTGAATGACCTGATGAAACAGGCCGCTGCCTCTCCCGAGAAAAAGACGTATGGCCTAACCCCGCGTGAACTCGACGTCGTGACCTGCATCGTGGAAGGCTGCAGCAACAAGGATGTCGCCAAGCAGTTCTCCATCAGCGAAGAGACTGTCAAACGCCATCTTTCCAACATCTTCGACAAGACCGGCGTTTCGACCCGTCTTGAGCTGGCACTGTTCGCGATCGCCCATAAACTCGTGCATCTGGAAGCCTGAACCCGTTCGCGGGCTGCGGCTTAGTAAGATGGAAGGTATGAGTGAGATTGCCTTGCAGAAGGAAGCCGTCGTAGATCTCGCCGTCATTGGCGCCGGGCCCACTGGAATGGCATGCGCGATTGAGGCGCAACGTGCCGGTTTTACCGCCGTCCTGATCGACAAAGGCTGCCTCTGTAATTCGCTCTTTCATTACCCGTCGAACATGACGTTCTTCACGACGCCGGAGCTTTTGGAGATCGGAGACATACCTTTTCCGAGCCCGAACCAGAAGCCGACCCGCAACGAGGCGCTCGAGTATTACCGCAAGGTCGCCGAACATTACCAGCTGGATGTCCGCCAGTACCAGACAGTCGACAAAATTACCGGCAGTGATGGCGACTTCATCATTCACACCATGGATCGATTTGGCCGGCCGCTGCAGCACCGCGCCCGCAAGCTGGTGATTGCAACCGGGTACTACGACCTTCCGAACTATCTGAATGTGCCGGGGGAAGAACTCAACAAGGTCTCTCACTACTACCACGATCCTCATCCGTACTTCGATCTGGACGTGCTGGTTGTGGGCGGCAAGAACTCCGCCGCGATCGCTGCGCTGGACCTCTGGAGGCATGGGGCCCGTGTGACCCTGGTGCATCGGGGACCCGAGATGCATCGCCACGTTAAGTACTGGATTCTGCCGGACATCAACAACCGGATCAAAAACGGAGAGATCGCGGGCTTCTTCTCAAGCACCGTCGCCCGGATCGATGAGGACACCGTCACCCTGTCTACACCGCAAGGGGAACGGACCTTGCCCAACCAGTATGTCTTCGCCTTGACGGGGTATCAGCCTGACTTCCGGTTCCTCGAGTCCCTGGGCGTGCGCCTGGACGAGCAGAACGATCGTTGCCCGGTTTGCGATCCACAGACGCTTGAGAGCAACGTGCCCGGGATCTACCTTGCAGGGGTGGTGATTGCCGGCGAGCGCACCAATGAGATCTTTATCGAAAACGGGCGCTTCCACGGCAAGCTGATCGCAAATGATCTGGTTGCAAAGAATGTTTCGGCGGCCGCCTTTGACTAGACTTCACTAGCCAATCACTCTGCGCAGAAATCCACGGATTCCCAGCCGTGTCAAAACAATCAGGAAGAACACCAGCATTCCAAGGATCAGAAGTGGATGCATGTGTGGCAGCGTCGGCGTGAGAGCAGAGCGCAAACCCTC
>DASTSJ010000078.1:0-7287 GCA_035760765.1 Edaphobacter sp.
AAGTACGGAGTCGACCTGAGGGCCGATGATATGCCAGATAGGCTCCCAGAACTGTCTGCCGCGATTTCCAAGTGCAAGCGGATGCTGCGTTTCGTCGAAGGTCGCGCGATAGGCGTCGTTGTAGAACTGGATGAGATCGTCGCCCCAGAAGAGGAACATGGCATGACGTGAAGCCAGCATGACGTTGACGGTCGTGAGAAGAACGTCTTCCCACCCTTCGATCGGTCCTATTGGGGTCGAGCTCCAGTCGAAGGAGCGAATGAGATGGGCCATCTCGCTGTCGCCAAATATCGCCCGCTTCCTGGAGCCAGGAATAGATGGCAGATTCGCATCGAGAGGGGTCGATAAAGACATTCGAGGGGCCGCCGGGTCCACCCGCGCGGTCTGGTTAGTTTACCCGACCCCCGCCGCAAGTACAGTACTTTTGTACAACCGCTTTCTTTGTAATTGTTTGCAGTTTGATCTCGATGATCATGCTGAGCGACTGCGGCACGAAGGTCTCTACGTCTTCTGAAAACATGCAGGGGAGGCTTCGCCAGGGGAGGTCGCGCTGACCGCCTTAGCCCGTTCCAGCAGAAGCGTACGCTCGCGTTCGTTGCGCGTTAATGCCATAGCCCGTTCGAACTCGGCGCGTGCCTCCTCGGGACGACCAAGTTTCTGCAGCAGGTCCCCCCGCACGCTCGGAAGGAGATGGTAGCTGCTCAGCGCTGCGTGGCCAGCGAGCGCGTCGATGAGCGGAAGAGCGGCGGCCGGACCTGAGGCCATGGAAACGGCGACTGCCCGGTTCAACTCGATGATGGGAGATGGATTGAGTTGAAGAAGCTGCGTATAAAGCTGCACGATGCGATGCCAGTCGGTCGCCTCTGCAGTCAGCGCCCGGGCATGACATGCGGCGATGGCGGCCTGCAGCGTGTACGGTCCGGCAGCTGGAATAGTGACCTCGTTCTGCGAACCGGCTTTCTGAGAACCACCACGTGGAGTTGCATCGGGAGCTGTGTGGAGAAGATGTTGGGCGTGCTCGAGTGCGCTGAGGCCGCGTTGGATAAGAATCTGGTCCCAGCGCGAGCGATCCTGATCGAGCAGGAGGATAGGTTCGCCGCCAGGGCCGACCCGCGCGTTGAGCCGCGAGGCCTGAATCTCCATGAGGGCGACGAGGCCGTGGACCTCTGATTCGGAGGGCACAAGTTCGGCAAGGATACGGCCAAGACGGAGAGCCTCTTCGCAGAGCGCCGGGCGTGTCCAGTCGTCGCCGGCGGTGGCGGAGTAGCCCTCGTTGAAGATGAGATAGATGACCTGCAGGACGGATGTAAGTCGGGAGGTGAACTCATCGCCCCGCGGAACCTCGAAGGGAATACGCGCCTGGGTGAGGGTGCGTTTGGCGCGTACGATACGCTGCGCGATCGTGGGTTCAGCAGCGAGAAAGGCGCGGGCGATCTCGTCCGTCGTGAGGCCGCCCAGCAGGCGAAGTGTGAGCGCAACGCGGGCTTCCGGGGCGAGGATGGGGTGGCAGGAGATGAAGATCAGCCGCAGCAGGTCATCCCCGACAGGGTCGTCAAGGGCATCGTTGATCTGATCTGGAGTAAGCTGCCGTGTGGATTCAAGCTCATAGCCGAGCTGCTCGTGCTTTCGGTCGAGAAGCTTGTTTCTGCGCAGCAGATCAATGGCGCGGTTTTTGGCTGCAGCCATCAGCCAAGCTCCCGGGTTGTGCGGGATACCGGTCTTCGGCCAGCGTTCGAGCGCTGCGACGAGGGCGTCCTGGGCGAGGTCTTCAGCGAGCCCGACATCGCGAACGATGCGTGTCAGTGAGGCGATCAGGCGGGCCGACTCGATGCGCCACACGGCGTCCACGGAGCGCTGAAAGTCGACAGATTTGGAGTCACCAGGCATCAGGAACGATCACATCACCTTCAGAAGAGATGTGGCAAGAAGCGAAAACGAAAAGATTTACTGGCCGGTGTGTAATAGAAGGGAAGGTCGTTCGTCTGCGTGGGTGAAGGAGAGATTTGGATGAATGAGACAGTGAAAGATCCGGTCTGCGGGATGCAGGTGAAGGTGGAGACCGCGAAGTGGACGAGCGAACAGGGTGGGAAACGCTGGTACTTCTGCTGCGAAGGCTGCAAGAAGAAGTTTGAGGCCGATCCGGCGAAGTACGACGGCTCGCGTCCAACGCCTGCAGCGGAGGGACTGGTCGCGATTGGCGGAATGTCGGCGCCGAAGACAGGTGGATGCTGCGGCGGGGGAAGTGATGCTGCAACGCCAAAGCCGCAGGTCGCAGCCTCTGCAGCAGGCAAATACACCTGCCCCATGCATCCGGAGGTGGTATCGGACAAGATGGGGTCGTGCCCGAAGTGCGGCATGGCGCTTGAGCCGACAGCACCGATGGCGACGCGGGTCGAGTACACCTGCCCGATGCACCCGGAGATTGTGAAGGACGGGCCGGGTAGCTGCCCGATCTGCGGAATGGCTTTGGAGCCAAAAGAGGTGACGGCGGACCAGGAGAACCCTGAGCTGAAAACCATGCTGCTGCGGTTCTGGGTAGGTGTGGCTCTGACGGTTCCTTTAGTGGCCATGATGGTGATGGAGATCTTCCCGGGCCATCCGTTTGCAGGGATGCTGGCGGGCCGCTCAATGGGTTGGATTCAACTGGCACTCGCTACCCCGGTCGTACTGTGGTGCGGGTGGCCCTTCTTTGAACGGGGGTGGGCGTCCGTTGTCCATCGCAGTCCGAACATGTTCACGCTGATAGCGATGGGCACTGGAGCTGCCTACCTGTACAGTGTGGCGGCCGTTGTGACGCCGGGGATATTTCCGGCTTCGTTCCGCGGACCTGGCGGCGAACTGGGATTGTACTTCGAGGCGGCTGCCGTCATTACCGTGCTGGTCCTGTTGGGGCAGGTATTGGAGCTGAAGGCGAGAGATCGTACGGGTGAAGCAATTCGTGCGTTGTTGGGGCTTGCTCCCAAGACTGCGCGCAGAATCGCGCCGGACGGCACGGAGAGCGATGTCCCGCTGGCTGAGATCGTGGTCGGCGATAGGCTAAGGGTGCGTCCGGGCGAAAAAGTTCCGGTAGACGGAATTGTGGACGATGGACGCAGTGCGGTGGACGAATCGATGGTCACCGGTGAGCCGGTTCCGGTCGAGAAGACAGCGGGTGAAAAGGTGGTGGGTGGCACGATCAACGGAACCGGGACGCTGGTGATGCGGGCCGAGCGCGTGGGATCGGATACGCTGCTGGCGCAGATCGTGAAGATGGTCAGTGAAGCACAGCGGTCGAGAGCCCCCATCCAGGGGCTGGCGGACAAGGTGTCCGGCTACTTCGTTCCGGCCGTTCTGCTGGCAGCAGTCGTGGCGGCGATTGCGTGGGCCGTCTGGGGTCCTGAGCCTAGATTGGCACATGCCCTGGTAATCGCGGTGTCCGTGCTGCTGATCGCATGCCCGTGCGCCCTGGGGCTGGCCACGCCAATGTCGATTATGGTGGCCACTGGACGCGGAGCACACGAGGGTGTTTTGGTGCGGAATGCGGAGGCCCTTGAGACGCTGGAAAAGGTTGACACTCTGGTGCTGGATAAGACCGGGACGCTGACAGAAGGCAAGCCCCGTCTGACAGAAGTTGTGACGGCAGAGGGCGTGAACGAGAGCGACCTGCTGCGGGCTGTGGCAAGTCTGGAGCGGGCGAGCGAGCATCCGCTGGCCGCTGCGATCGTCGCCGGAGCAGAGCAGCGTGGCATTGCTATTGCGGAGGTGAAGGAGTTTGCGTCGGTAACGGGGAAGGGCGTTACTGGTTTGGTGGATGGGCGACGTGTAGCCATCGGCACGAAGGCTCTACTGCGCGATGAGGGTATTGCTGCCGAGACGCTGGAGAAGCGCGCCGAGACGATGCGTCGCGAAGGCCAGACGGTGATGCTGGTCGCGATGGACGGAAGGGCAGCGGGAATGATTGCGGTGGCAGACCCCATCAAGAACTCATCGGCCGATGTGGTGAAGGAACTGAAGGAGAGCGGTCTGTCGGTCGTAATGGTGACCGGAGACAACCGCACGACGGCGCAGGCTGTAGCGAGCAGGCTGGGAGTCGAGTTCGAGGCGGAGGTTTCACCTCAAGGCAAGGCGGAGGTGATCAAGCGGCTGCAAAAGGCAGGAAAGACAGTGGCCATGGCCGGAGACGGCATCAACGATGCTCCGGCGCTGGCGGCCGCCCATGTGGGAATTGCGATGGGAACGGGTACCGATGTGGCGATGGCCGCGGGTGGAATTACGCTGGTGAGTGGCGATCTGCGGGGTCTGGTTCGGGCGCGGCGACTGAGCCAGCGAACGATGAAGAACATCCGCCAGAACCTGTTCTTCGCATTTATCTATAACGCCGCTGGTGTGCCCTTGGCGGCTGGCGTGCTATATCCGCTGTTCGGATGGCTGCTGAGCCCGATGATTGCGGCTGCAGCGATGAGCTTCAGTTCGGTCTCTGTGATTTCGAACGCGTTGCGGTTGAGGGGGGTAAAGCTTTGAGTGGAAGCAATCTCGCAGCGAGATGGGGCAGGGAACGCAGATCCTTCGACTTCGCTGCGCTTCCCTCAGGATGACACCTTACGAGGTGTGCGGAAGATCCATTCACGGGAGAAGAGCGGCGGCAGGAGGTTTGACTCTGCCGCCGGTTCACCGATTAATGCTTGAGACCCATTCCGGCGATGACTCCGCGCATGTAGGCGAAGCTCTTTGTCACACCGGGCATTGGATCGTCGCCATTGATCTCGTATTCGAGGTCAACGTTGCCCTTGTATCCGATATCGATCAGGGCGCGGAAGATCTGCGGGATAGGCATGAGGCCATCGCCGACTGCAACCTGGCTCTCCTTGACCTTGCTTTGAGCCAGATCCTTCATATGGATGTCGTACACGCGTGATCCGACCTTTTTGATGGCAGCGACAGGATCGGTTCCGGTCCGCATGGTGTGGCCTACGTCGATGCAGCAGCCGATACGCTCATCCATCTTTTTGACGGCATCCAGAACATCGAGCGGTGACGGCCACTGTTTGTCCTCGGGACCGTGATTATGGATGGCGAGCTTGATGTTGTACTCCTTAACGAACTTCTCGACCCGGGGGAGCACCTCTCGCGTAGGTGCGCCAACGATCATCGGGATGCCGGCGGCCTTGACGTATTCGAACTTGGAACGGATGTCGTTGTCGTCATCCTTGTTGAAGTAGATTGTGCCGGCGGCGGTGAGGATGAGACCGGCAGCGCGGTACTCGGCGGCGCGCGCGGCCACCTGATCGGCGGGCGTCATAGGAAGGTGAACATCTTTCAGGTTCAGGTAAGGAGTCTTCAGCTCCTTCATGAACTCGATCAGGTGCTGCTGATCGAACTTGCGGAAGGTGTAGCTGGCGATTCCGAGACGAATCGGAGAGTCGGATGAGGGTGGGGCCGCGGCAAACGCAAGGCCGGAGTTGGAAAAGAGCGACGAGGCGGCGAGCATGGTTCCGCCACTAAGAAGGCTGCGGCGCGAGAGATTTAGTTTCATGGACGGCATAGTAGCTGCCTGTTGCAGTGGTCGTCCAGTGGTGAATTCATTGAGAGGATTGATTCGACCGCCCACGTCGCGAGCACGGAGGCATTCTGTCTCGGCTTTGTCGTTAAGTGACAAACCCTGCGCAGGCAGGGTCTGTGAGCCGAACAGGGAAGCTCCTAGAGTTCGAGACGGGAGTCTTCGATGGCGAGGCGAACGTTACCGTCGGATTTGGTGAGCCGGCGAACTGCCTCCATCTTGTCCACGTTGGCTTTGAGCATGACGACGGCGATCGGAATGGATTTGCCTGCGGACTTGATCGTCCGGATGGCAGTTTCCCGGTCGATACTGCAGACCTTCATCAGGACTCGAATGCCACGCTCGACCAGCTTGGCATTTTTCATGTGCACGTTGACCATCTGGTTGTCGTACACGTACCCAAGCCGCGTCATTGCGCCCGTTGTGATCATGTTCAGAATCATCTTCTGGGCGGTGGCGGATTTCATGCGGGTGGAACCCGATACGGTCTCCGGGCCCACGTCAGCCACGATGGTGGTGTCGGCTACCTCCGAAAGGGCTGTATTTGCATTGCAGGTCACCGCGGCTGTTTTGGCACCACGGGCGCGAGCGTACTCAACGGCACCGACGACGTACGGTGTACGACCCGATGCGGAAACGCCAATGACGATGTCCTTGCGGGTAGGGCGACGGCGGGCGATGTCCCGCTGTCCCAACTCTGGCGAGTCCTCGTTGACATCGGATGCAGACGCAAGGGCCTTAGGACCGCCCGCCATGATGTACTGCACCTGGGCGGGAGCCGTGGAGAAAGTTGGAGGGCACTCTGAGGCATCGAGCGCTGCGATGCGGCCCGATGATCCTGCGCCAACGTAGATCAGGCGTCCGCCGTCTCTGAGAGACCGCGCTACCGTGTCAATGACGATCGCGATCTCGGGGAGTGCTTTCTTGACGGCCGCTGCGACCTTCGCGTCCTCGTGATTGATGATTCGTGCGATCTCAAGTGCGGACTTGGTATCCAGCCCTTCAGAGGCAGAGTTATCTGTCTCTGTCACCAGTGAAAGAAACTCATCCGGTCCACTGGAAGCGGATTTTGACGACTGGGCTGGTTCGAGCATCGTGAGGCTTGCCATAAACGATCCTGCTGCAGGGTGCTTGCTGTGTCTCTTCGATTCTAGTCCTAATCCCACCGCGATGCGTAGAGAAACCGTCACGTTTGTCCACGTCCAGGGCGGTACGGGTTCGCCGAATCGCTTCATCGCCGGCTGGAGGCTCCGGAGGCTCTGGGATCGATGGGGATGAATGTAAGATGCAAGGTATGACAAAGAGTTTTCTGTGCTGCATGATGGCGGCAGGAGCGATCTTGACAGGTGGCATCTGCAAAGGAGCCACGGTAAAGAATGCATCCCTTCAGGCTGGCGATGCACGGGAGCAGGTGGACACGTCGCTGCAGCAGAGGCTGGCGGACCTGGCGGCAACCCACAAAGGCCACGTCGCTTTATATGCAAAGCAGCTGAATACAGGGAAGGTCGTAGCGCTGGATGCCGACCAGCCCATTCAGACAGCGTCGGTGATCAAGCTGGCCATTTTGTTTGAAGCCATGGAAGAGGTGCGGGAAGGCAAGGCCCACTGGGATGAAAAGCTGGTCCTGAAGAAGGGCGACGGTGTCAGCGGATCGGGAGTGCTGACCTTCTTCGACACCCCCCTTACTCTTACTCTGAAGGACGTGCTGACGATGATGGTAATTGTCAGCGACAATACCGCGACCAATCTGG
>DASTSJ010000079.1:0-7081 GCA_035760765.1 Edaphobacter sp.
GGACATTCTCATCCGGATAGTAAGCCTGGGTCAGGGCCGCGGAGGCTCCGGTGCCCAGCACGCCGGCGAAGTTGAAGATCTGCCGGCCGCTGTCGGTGCGCCCGATAACTGGCCGTGTGCCTGCGTAGAGGGCCCGGTTGATGAACGTGTGGCTACGGCCGAGCTGATAGTAACGGGGATCCTGGCGCAACAGTGGGGCGAAGACCGCATCGCTGAAGATCTCCTTCGATGCTCCCGTCGCCGCGGCTGCACCCAGCCGCTGGGCGAAGGCTTCGCTGTTGACTCCGTAGTTTGGCGCGCTATTAAGCAGGTGCGACCATCCCGCCGAGGCTACCCATCCGACCATGCTGAAGGGAGTGATGGACTCGCGGAATCCTAGAGCGATCTTGTCGTGAACATGCTGTTGCGGGGCCCGATGGTTGGCAGGAACGAACTTGACCCGGGGCAGGAGAACGGGCTCGTTGGTGGTCGTCATGTTCTGCTGGCCAGGTCCTGGCATGCCTGCGCCGTCCGGAAGAACAGCCTCATCGCTGTCCAGGGAACTGCTGACACCGGCCGCCGTCACAAGGGCTCCGGGAGAGTCAGGAAGATCTATGCCGGGAGGGTTTACGGAAGCTGCCGCTGATGCGGCGGCAAACACGGGCGCCGACAGCAAGAGAAGAGAGGCAGGGAGCAGGAAGAGGATGCGCGACACCGGCAGAATCAAAGAGATACCTCGTAGGAACGTGCGGTCTCGCATCTCTCAGGCAGAAGAAGCAGCGAATCCACGGTTGACTGGTTTATGCCTTCCTATGTGGAAGGACGCACGGTGGAAGCGGAGCGTTGTATGCGGCGCGACCCCGACGGAGGGATCGCCTCCTGACGTTACCACCTGGGCACTTTGAAGGGAATAGGGTTCCACTTTGATTGACCCGCCAATTTCCTCATCTCAATAATGAATGGTGGAGAAGTGTACGCATGACCAACGGGAGTGAAAAGCGACCCTGGGAAGAGCGCTTGCACGAGGCCGGAACTCGTATGGAAGAGGATGTGCGCGAGTTCATCCGCTACTTTAACGACGAGATCGTGCCGGATCTGCGGAAGAACGGCTCTGAAGCACTGCGGGCTGCGGCGCGTGAGCTGAATCGGATGGCGCAGCGTATGGATGAGCGCGCCGGACGTACGTCGCCGGGCGGGAACAAGGATGTGCCCGGATCGTGAATCTCCTCCGCCAGGTACTTGCAGGCTCGGTCGTGACGCTCGTGCTGGTGCTGACGGGCTGCCACAAGAAGCACGTGCGTGCTTACCAGCCCCCTCCGCCTCCGCCAGCCTCTTCCAGCGGCGATACACACGGTTCCTCGTCTGGAAGATGGGGCGCGAGATCAATGCCGGTTCCTGTTCCTGTCGCCCCGCCGGATGTGCATGGCAAACCGAGCCTGGTGGAGACGGGAATCGCAAGCTGGTATGGCCCGCCCTACGCCGGGCGCAAGGGAGCCGATGGCAAGATCTACGACCAGCACGCCATGACCGCGGCACATCGCACGCTTCCGCTGGGCTCCATCGTGCGGGTCACCAATTTGAGTACAAACCAGTCTGCAATGGTGAAGATCACCGATCGCGGACCCTTTGTGAAGGGCCGCATCATCGATCTTTCTTTGGCTGCAGCAAAAGAGACCGGCCTTTATCGCATGGGTGTCGCAAAAGTGCGAGTAGAGGCCTGGACGCCGGGCGCAAGCCGAGATCCGAAGGCCATCCCCGGCGGACGCTGGTGCGTGCAGGTTGGCGCATTCCAGCATGAGAAGGACGCGATCAAGTTGAAGGAACAGCTGATGCGCCGCTACCGGACGGCGAAGGTGATCGAGTTTCCCGGCCCCACGGGACACTGGGTGCGCGTCAACCCGGCGTATCCCACCAAAGCGAGCGCGGATGAGGTCGCCTCAGGCATTCATGTCTCTGGCGCAGAGCCCTATATCGTACGCACCGACTGATCTCTAGCGAAGGACGCGTTTGCCCGTGCGCCGCTCCAGCTCCTTGCGGAACTGTTCCGAGGCGCTGTGGTTCCAGGTGTGGGTGATGCTGACGCGATTGTCTCCGAGTACACGCGTCATCTTGCCTGCGCCGATCGCCTGTGCGCTCATCACCTCGTCGTAGCGCATGGCCTTGCTCTTCCTGAGCCAGAAGCGCTGCACCAGGCCGGTAGGAGTGAAGGTGATGGTTCCGGGCATCTGCGAGACCACCAGGAGCAAGAGAGCGACGAACAGCAAGGGAAGCCAAAGCGGCACCGTCTGGTGGCTCTTCTGAAGGGGCCAAAGGATCAGGCCGAAGTAGATGGGCAGTACCAGCGCCCTGCTCCAGAGAACAAGCGGCTTGAGCGGGAACGCGAGCCCCTCTTTCGTCTGCCGGGGCGAGCCCTTGGAGAGCCGGCCGGCATAGATAAGCGCAAACAGAGCAGCGAGAGTGACCAGTTGCAGATTCTTAGGATCGAACATCACAGCCTTCCACGGTACAGGCTTAAGACTACCTGCTTGGGGGTGGTGGGTAGTAGGGCAGCTTCTGCTGTTCTTCCGCAGCACGCTTCACGCCGATATCGCCGAACAGCAGGCTGGGCACAATGATGGTCTGGGGCAGTGCTCCCAGCGATTCGTTGACGTATGGGTCGCTTCCGGCGGCGCGAATCTCCGAGCGCAGGCTCCTGTTGTCCAGTTCGTCAAAGGCCGCACCGCGAACCAACTGGCGTGTGCCGTCAGGGTGCACGAGATAGAGCAGGCGCGGGACCTCGCCTCCCATCGTCTCGACCATGTAGACATCGCGCTTCTGTTCCTTCGCCATGGCAAGCAGCTCTCGATTCAGCTCGTCAGCGGAGACCGGATGGCTCGACGTAAAGATGAGAACGCCACTGCCGGAGTGGGCCGGTGCTCCCGGCGCGGCGCGTCCATGTCCGTTAGAGGAGGGAAAGTCTCTGACGGGTTCGCGGCCAATCAGGTAGTTGTCGAGCCGTCCATGCGTGACGACATTGACCGACCGGGCGGGAACGCCTTCGTCATCGACCTGGTAGGCGCCCAGCAGCGAGTGCCCCTGGAACGTTGTCTGCAGCGGGTTGTCGACAACACTCATGAACTCCGGCAGGACTCTCGCCTTGTAGCTGGAGGCGTAGGCTCCCCGGGTTCTTGCGCTCGTTCCCATATCTGGCCGGTCGGCCTCGATGTTTCCGGTGAACAGGCGATTCATGACGTCGGAGGCAGCATCTCCGGAGAAGAGGACGGGGCCGTGATAGTCCTCGGCGTCGACCAGCGGCGCCTTGCTGAGATCGTCGAGGCTCTTGATGTCGTCGATTACCTGTTTGCGGAAGGCCTGCCAGCTCTCAAGCTGGTCGGCAGTCACCGCGACCGAGCCATTGTCCCGCGCGAGACGCATGCCGTCAGGAGCCTGCGTGCCTACGCTGACACCGTTGTTATAGCCGCTCAGGCCGTAGCGCAGCACGGTGCCTTCTGTATTGACCAGGTAGCGGTTCAGCGTCATGGCTCGAATGTTCGCCGTCGAATACTGAACCTTGTCCGAGAACTCGCGAACCTCCGGCGCGCTGGCGTAAAGGCCGCTGGCCTCTACGATGCGGCGCACCCACTCCTTGCGGTCGATCTCGAGCTTGCGAAGAGGCTCGATGTGGACCACGGACTTTTCGCGGGAGAAGTCGTTTTCGACGCGCTGGCTCTGAAACTGCTGCAGTGCAGCCATCTTTGCCGAATAGGCACGCAGCGCGTTCTTGTATGCCTCGTCGGTTGCCGTCCACAGCGCATAGCGCAGCGCATCGGGGTTGTCTTCCCCGGGGGCAAGCTGCACCACGCCGTCGCCTTTGCCCGTACTGGAGTCGAGATTGTAGTCGCCGATGCGGACTGTTACCCGCACGACGCGCTGGCGTCCTTCTTCCTGGCGGGTAAGGGAGCCGTAGTTGGCAACTGCTTCGAAAGAAGAGAAGTCATCGAGGCGGTACTCGATGAAGTAAGGGCGCTGCATGCCGGGAAGGAGCAGTTGCTGCTTTTCGCGCTCCAGCTCTGCCTGCATAGCCTTCAGCATGGGATCGTCGATATGAGCCGGCGTCTGTGCGATGGAGAGCTGAGGGAGCAGTGCAATCGCAACTGTCAGGGCGCCGATGGAAAGGAAGTTGGGTCTCAGGAAGAGTCTCATTTGCTCTCCTTTCGACTTTCGCCAACAGGAGGAGGCGGCAGGATCGGCGGTCGCGCGGTGCCCTGGGCCTGCCGCTGCGTCTCGATCTCGCTGACCAGCATGGCTGGAGCAACGGCGCTGACCGGAATGCTTCCTGATTCGGCTCCGCAGATCCCGTTGAAGACATCCTGCTTGTCGCCGGTAGCGACGATGCGGTTGAGTGCCGCCTGCGGGGTTCCTACAATCGAGACACCGCGAACCAACTCATCGGGCCGGCCATCGACGTAGACGCGATACACAACCAGGGGGATGACCTGAAAGGCCTGGGGAGAGCGGCGCGTTGTGACGGCGAATCCGGAAGAGATGTCTTCAAAGTAAAGGCCGTAGGGCTTGCCCTGTTTTCGCGCCTCTTCGATCAGCATTTGGCGAAGCTCCTTGCTGGTTACGGTCTTTTGGGAGCTCACGATCAGGTTTCCCTGCCTGCCTGTCGGCATGCGGCCTGACTCGGCGCGACCGTGACCATTCGAGTTCGAAAAGCCGGCGATGGGCAGCCGCGACATCAGGAAGGTATCGAGGACGCCATCCTTGATCAGATCGACCCGGCGAGCTGCCTGACCCTCGTCGTCGTACGTGTAGTGTCCGCTGAGAGATTCGCCGTTGAGTGTCTTCAACGTGGGATCGTCGGCGACGCTAATGAATGAGGGAAGAATCTGTTTGCCGATGAGCCTGGTAAAGGTCTGGCCCTCATTGTTGCCGCGCTGCCGCTGACCCTCGAGCCGGTGGCCGAGCACTTCGTGGAAGAAGACGGCCGAGGCGCGCCCGCTTAGGATCGCCGGACCATCGTAAGGTTCGGTCACGGGCGCAGTGCGCAGTGCTACGAGATTCTTCGCCATCTCGCGGGTCTTCTCCATCAGGCTCTTCTGATCGGGAAGATGCGCCAGCGAGTCCGCCTCGAAGGTCTCGGCACGAAACAGGTCCATACCGTCGGCTGCGCGGGTTCGGGCCACGATGATGAGCCGAGCTACCTGATTGGGCGAAGCAATCCTGTTGCCCTCGGAAGAGACGAAATAGGCAGTCTCCGTGCTTGCCTGCACGATGACGTTGTTGAAGAAGATATCCGGATAGTCGCGGAAGAGGCCGGAGATCTCACGCAGGCGCCGTTCCCAAACGGCCTTATCCACGGTGACCGAAGGGGCTGCGCTCGCGATGGAAGATGTCGGCTTTTCCGTGGAGAAGTCGCCGGAGCCATCCTCTTCCTTGGCGCGCACCTGCTGTTCGGTCTGCACCTTCAGGTAGCTGTCAAGCGCCCGGCCGTATTCGCGATTCGTCGCAAACCAGAGGCTCCGGGCGATGGCCTCACGATCGTCGCTGAGAGGCAGCGGGATGGTCATGACGGCGCTGGCGCGGTGATCGTCATGCGTGTTGTCCTGCTCGGGCGTGCCTACGCGAATCTGTACGTCCGCATTGCGGATATGGCTCTGGCGAGAGAGCGCGATGGCCCCAAACTGCGCCGACATGTTGAAGCTGTCCGCATCGCTGACCGAGTAGCTGATGAAGTACGGTTTCGGCTGTTTGGCGGCATCGCTGCTGCTGCCCAGCGATGTCATCGCACGGTGCAGTTCCTGGCTCATCGCGTCGAGCAGTACCGTATCCGCCTGGCTGGATGGAGCAGCTTCTGCAGCATGCAGCAGCGGAGAAGAGGAGAGCAGACAAACGGCAGCAAGGCTGGCGCGAACCACGTGCAAAGATAGCTTCATCGAAACCGGCTCATCTTTCTTTTGTGAGGCTGAGGAGAGTGTATTGGAAGTCTCTGAGCGGCGATATAGCACGCTGAAGCTGCCTGGTCGTTCGTCGCATTCTTCCCAAATCGGGTGTTAACGGCCGTCTTGCAGGGCTCGACCTGCGTCATGCAAACTTGCCTGGTGGAGGAGTCCGTAACGATATGGGCCTACGCGCCTTTGTTTTGTCCTTCCTGCTCTTCCTGACGGCGCTCCCGGTTGCGGTCGCTGCACAAGTCTCAGCCCCTGCGCCTCAAGCGCAAAACCAGGCTCAGCCTTCTAAGCCGCCCCAAGAGAAGCCTGCATATTCTTTGCCTCCCGAAAAGCTGGCCCGCGCCGTTACGTACTCAAGGATCAGGGTCATCCTCGACTTCGCGTACAGCGGCTGGGGAATCCTGCAACTGATCCTGCTGCTAACGCTAGGCATCGCCGCCCGCATGCGGAACACCGCCGTGAATCTCAGCCGGAATCGATGGGTGCAAGGGTTTTGCTTTACGTTTCTTCTGCTGATGGTGACGACGGTGCTCAACCTGCCACTCGATCTCTACGGCCAGCACGCGGCGCGAGTTTATGGACAATCGGTGCAGGGGTGGGGAAGCTGGACCTGGGATGCGACAAAAGGTTTTTTGCTGACCTTCGTCTTCGGTGGTCTGCTGGTCATGTTGCTCTTCTGGGTCATTCGGCGGTCGCCGACGCGCTGGTGGTTCTGGTTCTGGATTCCGGCAATGATCTTTGTGCTGATCGCGGTGTTTGTGGCGCCGGTGCTGATCGATCCTCTGTTCAACAAATTTGAGCCACTTGCCAAGACCGATCCCGCGCTGGTGAATCGGCTGGAGCAGGTCGTCGCCCGGGGAGGAATCCAGATTCCTCCGGATCGTATGTTCCTGATGAAGGCCAGCGAAAAGGTGACGACGCTTAATGCTTACGTCACTGGCTACGGCGCATCGAAGCGCGTGGTCGTATGGGATAACTCAGTAGACAAAGCGACTCCTGACGAGATCAGCTTCATCTTCGGCCACGAGATGGGACATTACGTGTTGAACCATATTCCGGCCACGCTTGTCTTTCTCGGATTTCTTCTGCTGGTGGAGTTTTATGTGGGGTATCGGGGCGTCGGCTGGCTGATTCGCCGGTACGGAGAGCGTTGGAAGATTCCGTCCCAG
>DASTSJ010000080.1:0-3197 GCA_035760765.1 Edaphobacter sp.
TTCGACCGTTTCCGTCCTCTGCCCCGCGAGGCGACCTGGAAGGAGGCCGGCAATGACGCCAACGGTATGCTCTTCGACCTTGGTCCGCACCTGGTCGATCAGGCTCTGGCGCTCTTCGGCGCCCCAGAATCGATCACAGCGAGCGTCCGGCGCGATCGCGACACCACAGAGATCGAAGATGCATTTGATATCACGCTGCACTATCCACGACTCCAGGCGATCTGCCGCGCTACGATGCTGGCCGCTGAGCCTTCGCCGCGCTTCCTGATCCACGGAACTCACGGCAGCTTCCGCAAGTACGGGCTGGACCCTCAGGAGCCCGCGCTCGTCGGCGGAGCCAAAGTGCCCCCCATGGGCGATGCGCGCGAGTGGCTGGGTGAGCCGGAGTCAGCCTGGGGAACTCTTGTCGTCGCGCCTGATCCTAGCGAACCAGGAGATCTGAAGCGGACAACGATCAAGACCGAGCCCGGTGACTATCGCGGCTACTACGCGAATGTCCGCGATGCCATCCTTGGTTCTGGCAAGCTCGCGGTGACACCGGAGGACGGCTATCGAGTGATCCGGCTACTCGAACTCGCGCGGCAGAGCAGCGCGGAGGGAAGAACGCTTTCCGCACAGTTCCCTACCCCCTAGGCTCTTTCACGCAAATTGCTAAAAATAATTGCTTTCTATTGGAATCTATGAGGGAAGAGATGAAGGTTTCTGAGGGCCTGCCTGGAGGTTTCCAGTGGGCCGCGGTAAAGGCAGGAATTAAAGCGAGCGGCAAGCCTGATCTGGCCGCCTGCCTGGTAGAGGGAGTAGCGCAGGGAGCAACCATGTTTACCTCCAACCAGGTGGTCGCGGCCCCGGTGATGGTGGGCCGAAGGCACATGGGTGCCACCGGCGGAAGGGTTGGGCTGGTCCTGGTAAACGCCGGCAACGCCAACTGTGCGACCGGACAGGCTGGCCTCGAGGCATGCGAGCGCACCTGCACGGCGGCGGCAGAGACCTTCGGCTGCATCTTCGACGAGGTCTTCCCTTCCTCGACCGGCATCATTGGCGTGCCTTTTCCTGCAGATAAAGTGGTAAGCGCCCTCCCAGAACTGAAGGCTTCCCTCGGGAATACCGCGGAGCACGCCGAAAGCTTCGCCCGGGCCATCATGACGACTGATACGCGCATGAAGGTGGCACAGACCTCCATCCAGGTTGATGGTGTGGAGACGCGGATCTTTGGAGCTGCAAAGGGTGCGGGGATGATTCACCCGCGCCTGGGCGCGCCGGTCGCTCCCCACGCCACCATGCTGGTTTACCTGTTTACCGATATCCAGGCAGAGAGTTCCGAACTTCGAGAGTTACTTCCTCTCGCAGTCGACAAGAGCTTCAACTCCATCTCGATCGACGGGGATACCTCGACCAATGACACGGTCCTGCTGCTGGCCAACGGTGCCAGCGGGGTCATCCTGAATGACCAGAACCGAGCCGCATTTTTTGCTGCACTCAACGAGGTCTGCCAGAAGCTGGCCTACGCCATCGTGGACGACGGCGAGGGTGTAACCCATGTCGTGACACTCCATGTCACCGGCGCGCGCAGCGAATACGAGGCCCGCCAGATTGCAAAGTCCATCGCTCACTCCCCTCTATGCAAGACTGCCTGGTCGAGTGCAGACCCCAACTGGGGCCGCCTGATGGCCGCCGCAGGATACTCTGGGGTGGAGTTCGACCCTGCCAAGGTCACGGTACACATCGGCGAGGAGCCGGTCTACGAGGGCGGCATGCGCTCGCCTGCGTTCGACGAGGCCCGTGCGCATGCTGTTATGCAGCAGAGGGACTACACCATCCAGATGAATATGGGACAGGGCGAGGCAGAATGCAGGTTCGTCACCTGCGATCTGACCGTTGAGTACGTCAGGATTAACGCCGATTACTCAACCTAGAAATCCGAAGAGTCAAAGGCGCGGCTAGGGGAGTTCTGCACGGCAGAACCATCCGCTTGCCCTTGACTCTTCGTCGAATCGGATACTAGTTCTTTGCGACCACCACAATCATAAATGTGTCCGGCTTCGCGGCGGGTCTCCCCATGCCCCCCGAGTCAAACTCAGCGGTCGGGAGATAGATCCTGTGCGTAGCCGCATCGAGACCCATCGTTCTTGCGCCAGTCGGTGTCTGAACCACCTGCTCGACTGAAAACTTGCCGGGGGAGGTTTCTCGTGCGACTGTCAGGGAACCGTCGCGGCAGCTTGCGAAGACCTCTCCGGAATCGAACGTGGTCGCATCGACCCCCTGGCCGATGGGCAGCGACGATAAGACCTTGCCATCGTCTGTGCTCATCACGACCAACTTTGCCGGTTTACGGCCACCGACGTAGAGTTGGTGCTTTTGTACATTAAGCGCCAGGCCGACCGGTGTCCCACCAGGAGCGACCGGCCAGCGCGCGATGACTTTGCGAGCCTTCATGTCGACGACGGCGACCGCATCCTTATCCATCAGATTGACGTAGACCTTGCCGGAGCCGTCTGCAGCGAGAAACTCCGGAGATCCTCCCAACTCGATGGGAGGATCAATTTTGCCCTTTGCCAGGTCGATCTGCGGGCTGAACGACATCAGGACACCCTTATCGCCTGAGACGACCAGCACGCGCTTCAACGCGGGGTCGTAGATGATGCCATCGGCATCCGGTTCAGCGGCGATTCTGCCTAGGACGGCATAGGATTTCAGATCAAAGACGATCACCGCACCATCACCGCCGCCGTCACTGATAAAGCCGCGACCGACCTCCGGCACCAAGGCAACTCCATGCGCTCTGATCTGCCCCGGGATGTCTGCGAGGGTCTTGCCTGAGGTCGCGTCGAGAACCAGCGTATGCGTGGTCCGAGGGACAAACAGCCGGTGAGTCGCAGGATCGACCGTCAGGTAGTCCCAGCCTCCCTGGCCTCCGACTGAAAGGGTTTTCTGAACCTTCCAGCTGGCCTGCGCCAAAGACGGCAGGCTGGCAGCAAGCAGGGCTAACAAAAGCGTAGTGCTCCGGTATCGTGTAATTCGCATGATGCTTTGTCCATGCAAACAGCGCATGGCCTCCTCGCCTCTAACGTTGTTGCCCCATATTGCAGAACCATGTTCGGGCTGCTCTCTGCGGCTAGCATTGTCATTGTGCTGCAGGCTGCCTTAAGACAGGCTGAAGCGCCAGACGAATTTAACATCTGTTTACACGGAGATTGGCA
>DASTSJ010000081.1:0-4651 GCA_035760765.1 Edaphobacter sp.
GTGGTTTACCCCAGAGCTTGTCGTGCGAGAATCCACCGGGCCTGCGCGGGCTCATTGACTGTCGGGCTCGCTTCCATAATCGACGATAATCAGACGACCCTCTACCTTTCCATGCAGACCACACGGGAGAATGTCTATCAAAATACAACGATTTTCTCCGACTGGTGTCGGCTATGGCCGCTCTTTACGCTTACGGCGGCCTGGGGACTTGTTACGGTCATGCTGGGCCCCTTGCTTCCCGCTCTTGTCGCCCGTTGGAAGATCCTGGATTCACAGGCCGGCACCCTGTTTACGGCCTCTTTTATAGGACAGCTCATTGGAGCTTGGTTTGCCACGCGTAACCTGCGGCTCAGCCTGGCTGCCGGCGCAGGTCTCACGGTCGCAGGCTTGGTTGGGCTGGCCTGGGTAGGATTTCCACTGGCTCACGTTGCGCTTTTTGCGATCGGAATCGGATTATCTGCCGGTCTGACTGCAGGCAATGTCATAGCAGGATTGTCCTCATTGCAGCGAGCTCGTTCGCTGGCATTGTTTAACGTCAGCTGGAGCGCCGGAGCCATTGCATGCCCTGCAATCGTGCGATTCGCGAGTGCTGGGGACACACGCCTCTTCTTTCTTTCGACTGCCGCTATCGTCGCCGTGTGCGGAGGGCTTGCGACTCTTCTGCCACGGTCTCTGACCAGGCCGGCCTCGCCGACTCCAAACTCACTCTATACGCATGCCCGTTTGCCACTTCGCCTGGTGCTCCTGTTTGGCATATGCATGGTGATCTACATCGGCGTCGAAAACGCGATCGGGGGATGGCTCCCGAGCTTCGCTGCTCGCAGCAACCCCGATACGAAGCCCTCTACGATCGCAATGCTCTATTGGCTTTCAGAGCTTATCAGCAGGCTGCTGATGGCTCTTCTCCTGGTTCGAATGTCGGAGCGCGTTCTCTATCGTGCTTCACTCGCTTTACTGCTCTCCTCCGTCGCCTTCCTCGTTCTTATTCCTCATCTTGCGCCTTCGATGCTATGGGGGGCAGCGATTACCTGCGGAGCGTCGATCGGCCCCGTTTATCCTCTGTTGATCGCTTTCCTGCTCGACAGGTTTGCCGGGCACCCATGGGTTGGCCGGCTCTTCGCTCTAGCGTCGATCGGTGGAGCTTTCCTGCCGTGGCTTACAGGTGTTGTGTCGACGCACTTCGGAGGTCTTCGCGCCGGACTCATCGTGCCGGTTGCAGGCATTCTTTCGATGCTGTTGCTGTCGCACACGATTGGGCATCCGAGATCGTCTGCACCAGCGCCGAAGGTTTAAGGAGCGTACAGAAGTTTCTCGCAGGAAGCCGAAAAGGCCAGGCGCACTTCTACCTGGCCTTTCGCTTTCTGAGCTAAACAGAAAGAGAGATCGTTACTGCTGCACGTTGAACTGGAACTGGTCCTTCAGGGTGATGCAGCCAATGACGAAAAGACCGACTACGGACGGAAGGAAGAAGAGATACATAGAGCCTCCAAGGCAGAATTCGTTTCAAAAAAAACGGGCCCCAGTTGACCGCTGCAGCATTCCAGCGCGCTGGAAACTCTACAGGGCGCCCACAACGTTCGGTGAAACACCTGACCTGTCCTTTGCCCTCTGCTCTCACACCTCCTCGAGAGAGAGTGCAACGTGAAAGGTCCCATCGTGGGTCCGTTTGCAATACCTTCACAATTTGCAAACGGGTTGCCATACTCCAAAAAAAATTTGACTGCGAAAAAATGGGCTAAATACGCAGAAATTTCTTGCACATCCAGCAAAAATTTCCCTATAACGGAAAACATTCACCACTTTGGAGTGCAAAGTTTTTCCTATCGGGAAATCATTTGAAGGAGTGCCATTTTTGCTGCGGATCAGATGGTGATGCCTCTAGTGATCCCTCGCGAAGTGAGTATCAGACGATCTCGACCACGCGCCTCCCCTGGCACGTGTTGAAGCGCGACACTATATCGGCAGGAAATTTGACTGTATCTATGGGAGAAGGCGATAGATGAAATGAAGGTGTAGCGGACATCTCCGCTACACCTTCATTGCAGAGACAGGTTGAATCTGTCGGCTAGTTATTTTTTGCCGAAGACGTCGCCCATGCGTCGGATCTGGGCACCCACTCCGCGCAGCTTCTCTTCGATGCGTTCATAGCCGCGGTCGATGTGATAGACGCGATCAAGTATGGTTTCGCCATCTGCGACGAGCGCGGCAAGGACCAGCGATGCGGAAGCACGCAGGTCGGAGCACATGACCGCGGCCGACTGCAGCGGCGATGCTCCGCGAACGGTTGCAGTTCGCCCCTGCACGGTGATGTTGGCTCCCATACGGTTGAGCTCGCCAACATGCATGAAGCGGTTCTCGAAGATGTTCTCGATCACAACGGATGTGCCCTCTGTCTGGGTGGCCAGAGCCATATACTGGGCCTGCATGTCTGTGGGGAAACCGGGATACTCTTCGGTCGTGATATCGGCGGCCTTGAGAGGGTGGTCGCCGGAGCGAACACGGATACAGTCCTTACCCACGTCGAGGCGAACGCCGCATTCCTCAAGCTTGGCGATCAAAGCGCCCAGGTGTGCGGGATCGCAGGAGTCGACGTTGAGGTCACCACCGGTGATGGCGCCGGCGATAAGGAAGGTTCCAGCTTCAATGCGATCGGGGTTGATGCGGTGGCGGGCTCCATGGAGACTGGTGACTCCCTGCACCTTGATAGTGGAGCTTCCCGCACCTTCAATCTTTGCCCCCATCGCTACGAGGAGCGCAGCAAGGTCGGTGACCTCTGGCTCGCGGGCACAGTTCTCGAAGACGGTCTCACCCTCGGCGAGTACCGCAGCCATCAGCAGGTCTTCCGTGCCGGTCACCGTGATCTTGTCAAAGAGGATGTGCGCTCCCTTGAGGCGGCCCTGCCCGTTGTTGGGGCTGCGGGCCTCCAGATAACCATGGTCATAGGTGATCTCGGCGCCCATGGCTTCCAATCCCTTGATGTGGAGGTCGATCGGGCGTCCACCGATGGCGCAGCCGCCGGGCATGGCGACGCGGGCCATGCCGGTGCGGGCAATCAGAGGACCCAGCACGAGAGAGCTGGCGCGCATCGTCTTGACGATCTCGTACTTGGCGACTGGATCGGATAGGATGCCGCACTTGATTCGGGTCCGATGCTGGGCTCGACCGTAACCGAGTTCGACCTCGGCTCCCATCGAGGAGAGGAGCTTGCGCTCGGTCTCGATATCACGTACCTGGGGGATATTCTCGAGGATGACTTCATCCTCGGTAAGAATGGCGGCGGCCATGCAGGGGAGGGCGGAGTTCTTGGCTCCCGAGACTTTGATCGTCCCAAGGAGGGGGTTTCCGCCGCGTACAACAAACTTGTCCATTCTCCCAGTTTACTTGGCGCCGAACACACGGCAATGGGTGCGGGCGCGACCAGGAGTACCTAGTTTGAGGCTTTGGATGCTGGCTGGGGAACTGCCACCAAACTGGTGATTCAGAAGGTCCGCAACTGGTTGAAAGGACTAGTGCAGGGTGAGGACTCACATGGCTAGCTATCCCTCATGTATGAAGCGAGGGCAGAGTCGGAATATTGGACGAAGCGCCCGTCATCGAGGTGGAGACGACATCTCCGGCTTGGGTCGGCTGCGGTCTATGCGTATCCTGTGGGACAACCAGAGGTTATGGCCCTCGAACGAATCGTTGGCGCGGTGTAGAGTTCTAGTCGGGGGCGACGAGTGCGAAACCGAACGTCCTGCCAATCGCTGAAGTCCGGCTGGCTAAACGAGACCCCTGGTGTGATCTGTAAGTGACGGTTGGATGTGGGACCTGGATGGAGCTTGGAGCGAGGATTGCGACAGATCAATAAGCAATGCCTGACCGAGCGCGAGCAAGCGGCTGGCGAGTCAAAAGGGCGAGGACGCCATCGAAGCGTTGAAGCCGAGGACGCCATTTTGAGGGCAGCCCTGTGGCTCCTTGAAAAGAAGCCCCTGCGGAAGGTCACGGCAGATGAGATTGCTCAAGAGGCTGGCGTAAGCAAGGCGACTATCTACAAGTGGTGGCCGAATAAGTGTCTGGTCGCGTTGGATGCCTTCCTTGCCCGGATGACGGAAGAGGTTCCCCTGCCTGACACCGGTTCGGCCGAGGAGGACTTTAAACAGCAGTTGCAGTCGGTCGTGGCCTTTTACAACTCACCTCTGGGCAAGCTCTTCGGGCAGTTTATTGCGGAGGGCCAGAGCGACCCGGAGTTTCTGGTGCGATTTCATGAACGGTTTCTCTATCCACGAAGGAATGCGGCTCTGGTGATGTGGCGTCGAGGGGTCGAGAGGGAGGAGATCCGCAGTGAGATCGATCCGGAATTGGTGCTCGATCTGATGTACGGTCCGATGGTCTTCCGGCTTCTGGCAGGACACGGGTCTTTAAGTAACGAAGAGTCCGCGGCTATGGTAGAGACTATATTTAGAGGAATCCGGCGTTCGCACCCTGATCGTTCGAACGGCGCAGATCGGATGTTGCACGATTTACAGGAACGTAGTGAGTCCTAGGTTCCCTCAGTTTCGTCCAAATACTAAACTACGAGTCTAGTATTCCTTCTTTTGAAGACCGCCAGACGCCGCTACGCTGCGGGTTGGGGAGCGTACGGCGGCTGCAGCATTTTGAGATGGGGTTC
>DASTSJ010000082.1:0-5968 GCA_035760765.1 Edaphobacter sp.
GTTGTCCTAAGAGATCAGCCCTGAGTGAGCGTGAGTTGAGGAACGTCGATCCAGCGCCGTTCCGACCAGGAACGAAGACCAGCCTCCGCGAGTTGAACTCCCTTCGCAGCCTCAAGGAACGTATGCGGGAAGGGAGCGTTCTCGAGCACGTGACGGAGGAACATCTCCCACTGGACTTTGAATGCATTCTCCTCGGAGGAGGTATCGGGTACGGCTTGCCATCCACCGACGAAATCGATCGGGTTGGGTATGTCGGGATTCCACACCGCCTTCGGGGTGACGGCGCGAGGCTGAACCTTGCAGTCACGAAGCCCGGCAACTGCGCTGCCGTGAGTGCCGTCGACGTGAAGCTCCAGAAGTTCCTTCCGATTCACTCGAGTTGCCCAAGAGGAGTTGATATGGGCAACGATGCCGCCCTCCAATTCAAAGCTGGCGTAGGCAGCGTCATCGGCGGTGCAACTGTACTCAGATCCTGTCTCATCAACCCGCTGCGGAATGGAAGTCCGTGCGATGCAGCTCACCGCCTTAATCTCACCGAAGAGATTCGAGAGGACGTACTGCCAGTGAGGGAACATATCCAGGATGATGCCGCCGCCATCCTCTTTACGATAGTTCCAGGAAGGACGCTGCGCGGGCGGGTTGGGCCCTTCAAATACCCAGTAGCCAAACTCGCCGCGAATGGAGAGGATCCTTCCGAGCAGCCCGGTTGAAATCACCTGCTGGAGCTTCCGGATTCCGGGGAGAAACAGCTTGTCCTGCACGACGCCATTCTTGACGCCAGCGGCCGTGGCCCCTCGGGCGAGCGCAAGGCACTCGTCGAGGGTAGACGCCAGGGGTTTTTCGCAATAGATGTGCTTGCCAGCCTTCAGGGCAGCATGAACACTGGCTGCACGATGCTGCGTCAACTGGGCATCGAAGTAGATGATGTTGTCACTATCGGCAAGGCAGCTGTCGAGATCGGTGGACCAGCGTTCGACGTTCCATTGTTTCGCCAGCGATTTGAGCTTTTCTTCGTTGCGGCCTACAAGAATGGGATCGGGCATCACGACGCTCTGATCGCGCAGGCGCAAACCACCCTGACTTCGAATCGCTGCAATGGACCGTCCCAGATGCTGGTTTGTTCCCATGCGTCCGGTGACGCCGTTCATAATGATGCCAATCTTCCGCATTCAGGAATGCCTCGCGTAATGTTCTGTTTTGTCTTGTTGCAGCCGAGGTCAATTCATTTGAATTCGCGGCTGCACAAGAAAGAGATGTCCACGGGATGATAATGAAGGATGGAGAACGTAGCAATTTGAGCGTACGATCTGCCGATTACCTCCGTCGATGGAAGCTGGCTGCGCTGCTTTTGCTCGCAGCACCGTTGGCCGCTCAAGCGCCCCGTATTGTAGGGCCGGGCGGCGGTGGAGCGATGTACCACGTCACCATTAATCCGCTGGACGCCCGTGAAGTTCTTCTATCGTGCGATATGACGGGCGCCTATATCAGCCATGATGGCGGACAACACTGGCGCATGTTCAACCTAAGGGGTGGCGTTCGCTTCTTTGGCTTTGATCCACTGCAACGAGGAACGATCTACGCGGCGACGGATGTTCTGTGGCGCAGTCAGGATGACGGAAAGACCTGGCAGATGGTATGGCCCAAGCCATCGACGGTGCGCGCGATCCTGATGGACTCCGATCACGCCGATGAGACCGCCGTCGCGGAACCGAACCCGGTCGGCACAATCACGGCCCTTGCTGTCGACCCGGTATCGTCGAAGACCTTGTTCGCAGCAGCGAACCTGAACTCCCAGGCGAAGCTCTTTGAGTCGCGAGATGCAGGAAGAACCTGGCGGCCGATTGTGGATCTGCCAGATGAAGCACTCCATCTCTGGGTCAACCCGCATTCGTCGCGGAGTTCGCGCGATCTTTACGTTGCGACCTCGCAAGGCATCCTCGAGCGAGTACGGGGTGTCTGGCAGAAGAGGCTAGCTCCGTCCGGTGTCAGCTTCAGTGAGATCGCATTGGGACTCGGGGTAGGAGATCCCTCTGTTCCAGTTGCCTACGGAATGACCACCGGGCCAGAGCCGAAGTTGATGATCAGCAAGGCTGGGGGCACCAGCTGGTATGCAGCGACGGTAAGTGATACCCCCATTCACCTGCGCGCGATTGCGACCAGTCTTCATCATCCAGCAGTGGCGTATGTCTCCTTCCGAGATCTACAGGTTGGGAAAGAGCGATACCAGGGAGTTGCCCGCACGTCCGACTACGGCAAGCACTGGAAGTTCGTTTGGCGAGCGAGCCCGCAGAAGGAGGCAGATAACGTTCAGGATGCATGGATTGCGAAGGCGATGACTCCGGCCTGGACGGAAGAGCCGCTCAGCCTGACAGTCGATGACAACAATCCGGACCTGGCCTACGCGACGGATCTCGGCAGGACTCTTAGCACAACGGATGGGGGCAGAACGTGGACGGCGAGGTACTCAGAGCGTGAAAACGGACAAGATCAAGCTGCCTCATGGGTGAGTACAGGGCTGGACGTTACGACCACATACGGCTACCTGTTCGATCCCTTCAACCGGAACCGGCGCTTCATTCCGACGACTGACATTGGGCTGTTTCGAAGCGAAGATGGTGGACGATCGTGGGTGCGCTCTGTCAACGGTGTGCCGGAGCGCTGGCGGAACACCACCTATTCCGTCGTGCTTGATCCGCAAGCGCCAGGCCGGATGTGGGCAGCCATGAGCGGTATCCACGATCTCCCTCGCCCTAAGATGTGGCGCCACCGGTCCACCTCTGAGTACGTCGGAGGAATCTGCGACTCCGACGACGGAGGCCGTACATGGAAGGCTTCGAGCGTAGGAATGCCCGAAACTGCTCCTACTTCCCTGCTGCTCGATCCTACGAGTCCGCCGGGGCACAGGACGTTATGGGCAGCGACGATGGGGCATGGCATCTACCGATCGGAAGATGATGGGCATACCTGGTCCCCCGCGAATGACGGCATCAGGCAACCGAATGCGCTCGGCTGGCGAATCGAACGAAGTGCGACGGGAACTTTGTATGCTCTGATTGCACGCCGAAGCGAAGATGGAAGCATCGGCAATGACGGCGATGGCGCGCTCTATCGGTCCACGGATCGGGGAGATCATTGGAAGTCGATGAGCCTGCCAGAGGGTGCGAATGCCCCGAATGGAATTGCCATCGATCCGCAAGATCCGAAGCGAATCTATCTTGCTCTGTGGGCGAGGGCCACTCCTGAGAGAGACACGGCTGAAGAGCTGGAAAAGCACCCTGCGTCTCGACCGGAAGACCTCAACGTAATGAATGGCGAAGGCGGGGGTATTGCCCTCTCTGAGGACGGAGGAGATACCTGGCGTTGGGTTCTGGATAGAGACCGCCACATCTACGATGTGACGATTGACCCACGCAATTCCAGGATTTTGTACGCCACAGGCTTTGAATCATCCGCATGGATCTCGCGCGACCGTGGAGAGCACTGGACGCGAATTCCAGCTTTCAACTTCAAATGGGGGCAGCGCGTGCAGGCGGATCCCGAGGATTCTCGGATGGTATACGTCTCCACGTTTGGTGGCGGCGTCTGGCATATTCCGCTGAAGGGCTCAGCGGCGCGGGATATCACGACACCTGTGATGGACCCCGGGAGAAGCAACACGCGGTGAGACCGCGCGGTATGAGTACAACGCAAAAGTTCGCCGGCATGAAGAGTTGCGAGTGTTTCCTCTTCATGCCGGCGGATGTTCTTGAAGTAAATCGACTCTAGCTGTGGAGGTGCATGGGCCATCCCAGATACTTCTGGGCTGCTTCCTTCACCGCATCGGCAACGTGCGAGAAGTTGGCAGCCACGTGATGCTCAAAGCCGTTCTCGCAGATGTAGTGAAGTAACTTCTGCATGTTGGGAATCTGGACCACGCCTGCGCCACCGAACGTATTAAGTGAATCATCGGTGAATTCGCCCTGCCCGGCATATCCCTTGATGGTGCCCTCAAATTCATCCGTGGAGAAGCGTACGAAGCTCATGGGTCCGGCCTTCACGCGACCGTCGAGGGTACCGAACGTGTTCTCTTTGCCAACAGTGCCGGCGATAATCTGCTGGAAGTCCATCTTCACGCCTTCACGGAAGAAATGCTTCGGCAGGTTGGAGCAGTGGAAGCAGACGGCCTTATCAGGATCGGCACCGTAGTTGTTGTTCCAGTCCAGCAGGGCCGAAGGTGTCTCACTGGCGAGGGCGAGCGCATGCATGGAGAGGGTTCCCATGGTGTCGACCTCGCAGGCGCTGGGCAGAAGGTTTTCGCTCATCATGCTCATGATGGTGCAAGGGACGATACCAAAGAACTCCTCCATCGAGGTCCAGCACTGGACGGAAGTGACGTCGAGAGAGTTTGTCTTCATCCAGGTATCGATGACTGCGCCAAGCTTGGACATCTTGATCAGAGCCGCCTCAGGAACGTTGTTCGTCGGCAGGTAGCTCCTGATTGCGCTCAGTTTCTGCTGAACCTCGTGATCGCTGTCTTCGAGGCGGTGAATTCTTCCGAGTACCTCGCTGAGGTCGAGCGTGTCGACCGTGATACCACTCTTCTCCAGAAGCTTTTCGGAGTAGCGCACTGTATTGAAGGCCGCAGGGCGGGCGCCGATCGCGCCGATGCGAAGATTGCGGAAGCCACGCACAATGCGGCAAGTGGCAGCAAAGGCCTGCAGGTCCTGCGCAAACTCCTCAGAATCCGGAGCCTCAGTGTGCAGGGTGGTCAGGGTGTACGGGATGCCGTACTGCCGCAGGTTGTTGCAGATGGACATCTTTCCGCAGAAGCTATCTCGTCGGAAGGCGATGCTCATCTTGCCGGCGTCATCCGGTGTTGCCTGAATAAGGATAGGTACCTGAAGATTTGCGAGGCGGACTGCGTCGGCGAGACCACGCTCTTCGCCGAAGTTGGGCAAGGTTATGATGATGCCGTCGATCTCCTTGCGGTGCTGCTGGAAGAGATCTGCACAGATCTTTGCTTCGGTGTAGCTCTCAACCGCGCCAAAGGCGGTCTGCTCCGGAGTGACCACAATCGCTTTATGCCCCTGCCGCTCTAACGCTGCGATCATCTCGGTTCTGCCGGTCGCTGCGAGATGGCTGGGGAAGAATCCACGATTACCTACAATGACGCCAAATGTCATCTGCCTGCCCATACTTCATTTCCCTCGTGTGTTGATGCCGCGGAACGGCGATTGATTGAAAACTGTCAGCCTTTGCCAGGCCGAAAACGAATTACATAAAAGGCTCCGAAGATCAGCAAAAGGATCGCCCACCATAGCGTCGGATGTAGCTGATTGAGCGCGGTAGGCGCTTCATGTCCCATCGCTTCGTAGATGCCATAGGGCAGCAAAATCAGCCCGTACAGCAGTGGAAGCAGCCCTACGAAGAACCAGATGGAAAGTCTTTCGCTTCGTCCTGTTCCTTCAGCCATCAATAGTTCTCCTCTACCAGAAGATCAGATTCAAAATAAAGAAAACGACAATCACGATGCTCGCCCAAAAGATGGGTTTCTGCCACACGGCGGTAGCTCCGTCGTCCGGTATCTCCGTCGCTCCATAGACCAGCCCTGACAGCTGGGCGATGGGCGTTGGCCGTGTGAGCATACTTACAACGCAGGTAACGACCACGCAGATGAGAAAGCTCCAGAGAGCGCGATAGAGATTTTCCGCCATCGGCTGTGCATCACGCGACAGAGCGATGTAGCGTAGCGCGGTACCATCCCGCTGTACCCAGATCCACATTCCGATCGAGGCGACCGTTCCGGAGAGAAGACCCCAGAAGCCTCCTGAGCGCGTGGCACGCTTCCAAAGCATGCCCAGCACGACGGTGCCGAAGAGAGGCGCGATAAAGAAGCTGAACAGCGCCTGGACGTAGTCCATGATACTGGACGCATGGGCCACCAGGTATGCTGTGCCAACCGAGATGAGCATGCCCACCACCGTCGACC
>DASTSJ010000083.1:0-3638 GCA_035760765.1 Edaphobacter sp.
GTCCCCCCGCACTCGATGCAACCCGCACCTTCGCGGAAGGGGAAGTCTCTCCACTCTTCCGGCTCGAGACCACTTGCGAGCAGGTCGTGGTCGGAATAACGGACCTCACGAACGCAGAACTCGCAAATCTGCCGGACGAGACGCTGGGCGAGAATGCAGTTGAGGGCCGACACAAAGTTATACGGCTCAACACCCATATTTAGAAAACGTCCGAGAACGTCCACGACGTTGTTGGCGTGTACGGTCGTGAAGACCAGGTGACCAGTGAGCGCGGAGTTGATAGCGATCTGGGCCGTCTCAGCATCGCGGATCTCACCGACCAGAATCTTGTCAGGGTCGTGACGAAGGATCGACCGCAGGCCGCGAGCGAATGTCAGGCCCTTCTTCTCGTTGACGGGAATCTGCGTGATGCCGCGAATCTGGTACTCGACCGGATCTTCGATCGTAATGATCTTGTCTTCTTCGCTCTTAATCTCGTTGAGCGCGGCGTAGAGCGTGGTCGTCTTACCGGAGCCGGTCGGGCCGGTAACCAGCACCATGCCGTAAGGCTCCTTGATATAACGGCGAAAGCGCTCCAGGTCGCGTGGAGCAAAGCCCACGACATCGAGCGAAAGCTGTTTGAACTTTTCGCTCATCGACTCCTTATCCAGCACGCGAAGCACGGCGTTTTCTCCGTGGACTGTAGGCATGATGGAGACGCGGAAGTCGATGAGGCGGCCCTTGTACCGAACCCGGAATCGACCGTCCTGCGGGACACGGCGCTCTGCGATGTCCAGCTCACTCATGACCTTGATACGCGACAGGATGGTTTGATGATGCTCCCTTGCGATCGGCGCCATCGCCTGCTGCAGGACGCCGTCGATGCGGTACTTCACCAGAAGCGAATCGTCGAAGGTCTCAAGGTGGATGTCGGAAGCGCGGCGCTCGAGCGCGGTAAAGATCGTCGTATCCACCAGGCGGATGATGGGCGAGATATCGTCCTCGCTGGTCAGCCTCTCGATCGATATGTTCTCGTCCGTGTTCTCTTCACTGGACAGAACGTCGAAGGCAAGCCCTTCGCTGGCCTCTTCCAGGACGCGCTGCGACTGCTCGGTCTTTTTGAGTAATTCGTTGATCTGCGAGAGCGTAGCGACCCGTGTGACCAGACGCATCCCCAAAAGGCCGGAGATCTCGTCGAGCACCATCAGCTTCGAGGGATCAGAGACGGCGATCGCCAGGCGCGAACCCACCTGCTCCAGGGGAACGAAGTTGTACCGGAACATCATGTCCACGGGAACGCGCTTGAAGAGCTCGTGCTGAATCTTGAAGTTCTTCAGATCGATAAAGTCGGCATGGTACCTTCGCGCCAGAGCCCTTGCGTGCTCGAGCTCGTCCATTCCCTGGCCACTAACCGGGATCGCCAGCGGAAGATTTGCCATATCCGTAAGACTCCTATGCTGCTGAAGCGTCACCGGGAAGACCTTACGGCCCCAGACAACTTCAAACCCCTTGTTTGCAACAACTCCTGCAAACCGTCATACTGTATTCGCGTTTTCCTTGCCAATGGAACCCGCGCGCCAAATACTGGCTTCCCCAATGGTACTATCCGGCTCCCTGACTTTGCTTGAGTGTAGATCCCGAAACCCTGAGTTTGCGGAGGAATCTGGACATGAGTCATGCAGCTTCTTCTATCCACGAGTTCGCTCATCGTGCAATCAATTGGTCCATCGCTCTTAGCATCCTGCTGATTCTGGCGGGGTTCTTCACCCTCATGATTCCCTTTCTGGGAGGGATTGGAATAACCCTCTTCGTAGGCTGGGCCCTGATGATCAGCGGCGTTGCCCATCTCGTCTTCGCGTGGAAGGGACACAGCACGGGCGCTCGTCTCTGGGAGTTGCTGGTCGGACTCGTCTATCTGTTTGCAGGTGTCTACCTTATCCTGCATCCAGTCGCGGGGCTGGCATCTCTGACATTGCTGCTTGCCTTCTATCTGTTCTTCGAAGGGCTCTTCGAGATGCTGGCGTTCTTCCAGGTACGATCCCGGCCGGGGGCGGGTTGGCTCCTCTTTGACGGAGCGGTCACGCTGTTGCTGGCGATCATGATCTGGCGACACTGGCCGTTCAGCTCGGTCTGGGCGATCGGAACCATCGTGGGCATCAGCATGCTCTTCAGCGGATTTTCCCGACTGATGCTTTCCTTTGGAGCCAAACAGGTCCTGAAGACTGTATAGCTATGTCGCCGATCGGGGAAAGGACTAGTGCGCCCCCATTCCCGTCGCCCCGAGGCTGAATATCGGCAGGTAGAGAGCGATGAGGATGGTGATGACAACGATTCCCATGACCACAAGAATGAGCGGTTCGATCAGGCTCATAGCGGCGGTCAGGTTCGTCTGAACGTCCTCCTCGAAGAATTCGGCGACCGAGTTCAGCATCTGGGGAAGCGCTCCGGTAGACTCGCCAACCTCGATCATCTCGATGGCGAGTTCAGGAAAGGACTTCGTCTGTTCAAGACTTCTTGACAGGCCTTTGCCCTCCCGCACCGTCTCCACGGATCTCAGGATGGCACTGGCGACCTGTCGGGAGTCGATGGATTTGGCAGCCGTCTCCAGAGAGGGCACCAGCGGTAGTCCTCCCGTCAGAAGGGTGGAGAGCGTCCTCGAGAAAAGACCTACCTGGTACTTCAGCCAGACATCGCCGAAGATCGGGGTCCGGATTCGAATGCGGTCGATCAGCAAGGCGCCAGCGGCCGTTTTGGTCCACCGGTAGATGAGATAGATCAATCCACCCAGGACGGCAGCGAAGTAGATGCCGTAATGTTGCGCGTTCTTCCCCAGGCTCATCAGGAAGACGGTCAAGGGAGGAAGGGATGTGTCGAGCTGGTCGTAGAGTTGGCCGAAACGAGGAACAACGAAGGTGATGAGAAAAATGAAGAGTCCGATCACCATAAAGACCAGCAACGCAGGGTAGACAAGGCTGGCCTTGAGCTTCTTGCGGAACGTGAGGGAGACACGCTGGAAGTCGAGGTAGCGCTGCAGGACCTCTTCGAGATTTCCGGATCGCTCTCCGGCCAGCAACGTGGTTGTGTAGACCAGTGGAAAACCGCCTTGTGCTTCAAACGCCTGCGAGATCGACTCACCGGTTTTTACCCTAGAGGCGACGTCTTCCAGTTGGGCGCGAAAGTTGGCCTGCTTCTGCCGCCGCCCCAGGAGTTCAAGCGCTCCGAGAATGGGAAGACCAGCGCGGATCAGCGTCAGGAACTGCTGATTGAAGATGAGGAAGGTTTCGAGCTTGACCTTCTTGCGGGTGCCACCCAGATTCCCCCGCGATTTAACGGAGTAGACGTAGTAGCCGGCCTGGGTGAAGCGTGCACGCAGCTCCTCTGCGCTGGCAGCCAGATGCGTCTGTTCGAGTACTCTTCCCCGTTCATCCGCGAGCCGAACTACAAATTCATTCATAGATACTTTTGAAGATCCTGCTGGAACTCTGTCCTATGTTAGACGTTTGACCATTGTCGATACAGCAAAGCCCCGGAGATCTCCGGGGCTTTTGATAGAGCCTTATAAGGTCCTGCTTTTAGACGCTGAAGCTGGAACCGCAGCCGCAGGTCGATTTGACCGCAGCATTCTCGAACTTGAAGCCGGCCGCCTCGAGAGTCTCAAC
>DASTSJ010000084.1:0-2984 GCA_035760765.1 Edaphobacter sp.
CATCACCGTGGCCGCAATCGCACCGATCGCGGAGAGGTCGGCCTTCACCTTCGCCAGCCCCGTGGACATCGCGAAGATCGTGTCGCCGTCCGCCATTGTGTGAACCGGGTTGATGGAGCGTGCGTATCCGTCGTGGGACATCTGGGCGATCTTCGTCATCTGGGTCTTCGTGAACGGGGCGTTGGTCGCCACGATTCCGATCGTCGTGTTCGCGCCGTTCTCCATAACGACGCGATAGCCCTTCAGGACCGCCGCCATCGAATCGCGATACCCCTTGTTGTCTTCACTACGCGCTCCGGCGACGACCTTGCCAGAGTGCGGATTGATCACGTCACCGACTGCGTTCACAGCAACGATGGCGCCCACGACAATGCCTGTGTCGCCGATCTTGACGCTCGCTGTGCCGAGGCCGGACTTCATGGCGAACTTCGGCCCGAACATTTTGCCAACGGTAGCTCCGGCTCCTGCGCCGACGTTGCCCTCTGCCATGGGACCTGTTGTTGCGGCCACGCAGGCCTTGTAGCCGTGCTCATCGCCAGGGCGGATCTTGAAGTCGCCTACACCGAGGTCCATCAGGATGGCCGCGGGAACGATGGGAACGACGCCCTTGCCGATCTTGTAGCCAAGGTTGTGCTCCTCGAGCCAGCGGACAACTCCCGTAGCAGCGGCAAGACCATACGCACTTCCGCCGGAGAGCAGAATCGCCTGCACCTGCTCAACGGTATTCACCGGCGAAAGAAGATCGGTCTCACGAGTTCCAGGAGCAGAGCCGCGCACGTCCACGCCCGCAGTCGCGCCGTGCTCGCAGATAACGACCGTGCAGCCAGTGGGACGTTCACTCAGCGTGTGATGCCCTACCTTAACGCCGGGCACATCGGTGATGGATCCTCCCTCCGGAAGAGCGATGGGCTCCTTTGTCGCCCCGAAGGCTGCCTCTGAAGGCAGTGTGGCGGCGAGGGGAAGTCCCAGCAGGCTTCGGGTAAACTCACGACGCTTCATCATTAACCTCTTCTTCTATGAGACTGTCTCTTCTGCAGGCCTACGGCTCGCGGGCGCGAAGAGGCGGAAAGCAATCATCACGACAGCTGCGGTTGCAATACCGATGGCCTGTGGTGAAACGACTCCCACACCTGCGCCATTGGTGAAACGGCCAGCCACAATGGTAGCGGCCAGTGCCGCCACAATGCTGCTGAGCGCGGCGGGAGCAAGGACGCGTGTTGAATAGAGTCCGCCGAGGACTGGCACGAACAGCGCGACTGCGATTAGGCCGTAGAAGATTGAGACTGCCTGAATGATCGAAGGCAGCACCGTCGCGAGCACGATTCCCGCGATGCCCGCGCAGACCGAAGTCAGGCGGCTGACCCACAACATCCTCTGCTGCGATGCACCGGGACTCAGAAATGTCTTGTAGAGATCGACTGCAAGCGAGGTTGAAAGCATGAAGAGGATGGCGTCGGTCGCACTCAACTCCGCCGAGAAGATAGAGGCCAGCGTCCAGATGCCGAGCCACTCCGGAAGCAGCATCTTCATCGCGGAAGGAAGTGCCAGCTCTGGATTCGCCAAGTGGGGCATCGCCGCAAACGCGCAGAGACCGAGGACAGGCGGCACGAATGCAAAGATCGCCTGCCCTATGGAGTTTAGCGTTACGCCGGTGCGCACGGCATGCACATCCTCTGCTCCGTAGACCTTCTGCACCAGGCCCGGCGAGATCATGAACGACGGCACGAGGATCGCAATCCATGCGAGCAGCTGCTTTGATCCCGCACCCGTCATGCTGAAGAGAGCCGTCGTCCGGGCCTCACTCGCTGTATGGGCGAGCACAAGCTCATGCACGTGCGACCAGCCGCCCAGCGCATGCAGCGCAAACGGGACGGCCAGCAAAAGCCCTGACATCGTGACCGCGAGCTCAAACATGTTCACAAAGGAAGACGACATCATGCCGCCCGCGGTGCAGTAGACGATGGCGACCAGTCCTCCGATCATGCAGCCTTGCCACTTGGGTATGCCCGCGACGGTATTCAGAATCCACGAGATCGCAATCAACTGGCCTGCGAGAATGGCGAGTGCGCCGAACCAGAAGAGCACCGCGATGACCGCTTTGACTGCCTTGCTGTAACGGAACTCCAGGTAGTCCTGCAGGGTGGCGAGATTGTTTTTCTTGGCGATCGTCCACAGCTTGGGGCCGAGAAATTGCGCCAGCAGAAAGCTTCCGATGGAGGCTGAGCCGACCCACCACCACGCCGACATGCCCAGGCGATACCCCAGACCAGTTGCGCCGACTGTAGAACCCGCGCCGATGTTTGCCGCCAGGAACGTCGCGAATATTCTGCCACTTCCCAGGCTACGACCGGCGACGAGGAAATCCGTCGAGTTCCTCACTCTTCGGCTCATCACAATGCCCAGCACCATCAATACGATGGAGTAGAGCAGCAGTGCGATGAGATAGACGTTCATTCCTTCGTGTCCCTTCTTCCAGCCCGTCCAACAGTATCGCAGTCCGCTAACTTTCCTTGCTGAAAGAGTCGTCCTGATCTGCTAGAAACCGTACTTGAACGTGAGCTGGATCACCCGCGAATCATTGCCGACCGTCGATGTGATGCGACCGAAGGTAGAGGTTCCAAACGTCAGTCCGGGCTGGGCGAAATGAGCCTCGTTGAAGACATTGAAAACCTCGAAACGAAGGTCCGCGTGCTGAGTTTCAGTGATCCGGAAGATCTTGAAGATGGAAGCATCCATCGTGTTAAAGCCGGGTCCAACAACTGCGCCGCGCGACTCATTGCCTGACCTGCTGTTGTCGATCCTCGCCCCCTCCATGGGCAACGAGAAGCAGGCCGTATCGAAGAAGGTCGCAGTGGTGCCTACATTCCTCTTCTTGTAGTTGTTAGGGTTGCACGTCATGTCGGGCCGAAAGGTCAGCGATTGTGCTGTCGTCGCGGAGTTCACCACCGTGAACGGATTGCCGGACTGCGTCTGAAAGATGCCGT
>DASTSJ010000085.1:0-3568 GCA_035760765.1 Edaphobacter sp.
TTGTATGAGGCGTGGGAGGAAACCAAGAAGGGACGCGCCGCACATGCGTTAGTGCTTGGAGACTCCGGAATCGGAAAGACGACTCTAGTAGAGCGCCTGACGACCGCCGCCGGGCTCGAAGGCGCAGTGCTCAGCCGAGTCCAATGCTATGACATTGAAAGAGAAATACCCTACGCAACCCTCGGGACCCTAATCCAAGGACTCATTGACCTGCCAGGCGCCTCGGGGACTCCCCCGGAGAGCCTGGCCGAGCTCGCACGCGTACTACCGGCGGTGCGACGCCGGTTTCCTGCGATACCTCCTACACTTGATTCACATGGCGAAATTGCTCGCCTGCGCCTAACGCAATCCTTCCAGGACCTCGTTACCGCAATCGCGGAGGAACAGCCTCTAATCCTGGTAATTGATGATTTGCACATGACAGATGATGCGAGCATGACCGTGCTCCATTCGATCATGCGGGAAGTCAACGCGTGCCCCGTCATGACCATCACAATAGCTCGTCCAGGCGAGCTGAACCGTTCAGCCCAAGGCAGCAGATGGCGAGACAGCGGGCTCGCACTTGGACTACGTGAGATCGAGATCGCCCCCCTCAACGACAGTGAAAGCAGAGATCTTCTAGACGCCCTCGTACAGCCTGGGCAAATAGCACCGGGTTCGTCAGCAGTTCACGCGCTGGTAAGAGCGGCCGCTGGCTTCCCCATGGTGTTGGAGCTTCTGTATCAGGATTGGGAAGAGCATGGAGATCACGCGCTTGCTCTGTCCGTCGAAGCAATGACAGCGGAGTTCGGCGAGGTGGGTCCACCGCCCCAACTCTACAGGGAGGCTCTGGAACGCATTGTTCGCGCACTGGACCCGAGTACACGCACCGTCCTCAGTGTTGCTTCAGTCCTCGGGCATCGCCTAAACGAGGTTGCACTTTATGGAACCGCTGACCTTGGTATTGCACAGATCATGGCCAGCATGGCTGAACTCGTCTCCCGGCGAGTCTTACGTGATGGCGGCAATGGCCTTGAGTTCGTAAATGAATTAGTCCGGACTGCAGCATACTTAGGGGTCCCACCATCCCTCCGTAGGCTTCTCCACACGAGAGTGGCCGACCAACTAATGGAAACAGAGAAGCAGGGCACTCAAGCCCTGGGGCTGGAGATCGCATGGCATTGTATGAGAGCTGGAAGAGTAGCCGAGGCAACGCCCTATTTACTGCGTGGGGCGCGACATGCGGTTCTTTCGGGTGCTCCTCAGAGCGCTGAACGGGCGCTCACAAGCGCGCTTCCAGCCATCGGGAGCGCGGCGCGGGCTGACGCGTGCCTGTTATTGGCTGAGGTGTTACTTGAGCAAGGGCGCATGCTCGAGTCCATTGACGTGCTTTCGTCCTTGTCTCCTCAGGACGCTGCCACTCAGTGCGACAGAATCACTGTCCTGACCGCACAAGCGAAGCTCAACCTCTCCCGTAGCGGAACCTCAGAGCTTCCCGAATTGCTTTCCGGACTGACTCGCATTGTAAAGACGAGTCCGGATGCACGGACTCGCGCACTTGGCGCTCGTGCCCTCGCCTATTTGCTCAGGACTAGCCGTTGGCCCTCCCGGCTTCCGGAATTGCTACAAGTCTTGGATGACATTCCCACTAAGGAGCTAGATGTTGAGTCTCTAGGGCAGCTTGCGCTCGCTCGCGCTCTACTTCTCTACCAAATGCGTGACTCGGAAGCAAGCTTTCATCAAGCCGTAGCGGGCATAGAAGAACTGAAGCGCAGCGGGGCGGCGAATCTCGTGATGGCCCAGCTGCACGGCGGATTGGGGGCTCTCAGCTCTCGGGCGGGTCGATATGATGAGGCCATCGTACATTACACAAATGCGATTGCACTGGCCAGCGGGATAGGAAACGACAGGCAGGTCGCAGGTCTCATCGGCAACCTGGCGCTTTGTTTTGGCCGAGTAGGTCGGTATTCCGATCAGTTGGAGTGGGCCGCGAGGGCCCCGTTGGGTAACGGGCCTGAATTTGCTGGCTTTATTGAGGTTCAGATAGCCTACTCCCGAGCGTACGCCCTTGCCATGGCCGAGAAGTTCGCGCCAGTGCTTGAAGTGATCATCCGGATGGATGCGAGGCTGTTAGGTCCTATTCCTAGTTGGATACTTCAGGCGTGGGCGCTCTGGAAATCGGACTTGCTCTACCTGTGCAATCAGCGGGTGGAGGCGGTGACGCGTGCTCGTGCATCTCTTCGTGAGGAGTCGTTTGTTCTTCACTCGAATTCCTTTGCTGGTCCATATGCACGTTGGGTATCAGCTATCGGTGAATCTGAGGCGGAGAGGCTGGAGCACCATAACACTCTCCGCCGCATGGTTGAGAACCTTGAGGAATACGATGCTCTCGATCAGGTGGAGATTCTGTGCGCTGTTGGCCGATATGATTCTCTCGCACTGGGAGGTCGCCTCAACGAGGAACTGGATCGAAGGCTGGAGAGGTTACCGCCTGCAATTGCAAGTCAGCTGAGAAGCCTTGGAATGATCCCGTTGCGATGGAAGTGCTAGGCTCCGCGTGTCCTCCACAGGCTTTGTCCGGGCCAGCTGACACGCCTAGACCGTGGGACGGCTTCGCCGTGTACGACGGGAGCATTACCAGCGATCAGCCGTCGCACCGCCACCGAGCTAACGGTCACCTCGACAAGCTCCGGGTCGAACTGAGTGCCCTTACATTTCTGAAGCTCAGCGACCACGATCTCCAGAGGTAGTCGCTTCCTGTACGGACGATCCGTTGTCATTGCATCGATCGTGTCCGAAATCAAGATTATCCGTGAGGCGAGCGGAATAAGCTTTCCCGAAAGCCCTGCGGGGTAGCCTTGCCCATCCCATCGCTCGTGGTGATGTCGCACCGAATCCTGAATGAAGCCCCTGAACTTCGAAATAATCCCGACCAGCTCCGCGCTTCGCGTCGAGTGCGTCTGCATCAGGGCGGTTTCCTCGGGCGATAAGCGACCTTCCTTCCGAAGCAGGGGGGCGAACTCTTCGTGGATTTTGCCGACGTCGTGGAGCAGCGCCGCCGTCTCAACCTGTTCGATCTCCCTCGCCGACAGTCCCAGCTCGACCGCAATGGCCCGCGAGAGTTCGCTCACCCGGACGGAGTGACCAGATGTGTACGGGTCCCGCGCCTCGATGGCCTTGACCATGACCTGAAGGAGCTCTTGGCCGCTGTCTTCGAGTTGGTGGTAGAGACCATATACATGGCGCACCGCCACTATCGGAACAATCACTCCCAAGAGTCCGATCGATCCGAATCCCAGCCAAGCATCAAACGTGACGTACAGCCACGCGACGAGTACCGCGATCGCACTGGCTCCAAGGTCGTACCCAAGCAATCCTCGGGTGTTAAGGTTCCACACCTCGCGGAAAGCCCGGCCAGAGCTCAGGACGATTGCTGTGTTCACTGAGGCTGCATTGATAAGGAAGTACACAGCTGCGAAGACAAAGAATAGACCGAGGTCTTGCTGAACCGGTTGAGATGAGAGCACTGGGGAGCTCACCAGGTACGCTGGCGGCAGACTTCCTCCGAATATGTTGTATACTGCGACGG
>DASTSJ010000086.1:0-4061 GCA_035760765.1 Edaphobacter sp.
TCCGGCTTCTATTACGTGACGACCCACTCGTCGTCCACCGGGAGACTGTTCCCCTGGCTGCACTCCAGCTCCGATGCCGATGCCGCGAGCGAGACGCCGGTCAGCGGTCCGCTCGGCAGCTTTCATCTGACAGAGGCCGCCGCACAGCCGGCCTTCGACACCGAGGAGCAGCAGAACATCAGCGTCTATAAGAAGGCGCTGCCCTCCGTCGTCAACATCACCTCGACCGAGGTTGCCTTCGACTTCTTTTATGGTCCGGTTCCCCAGCAGGGACAGGGCTCGGGCTTCATCCTTACCAAGGAAGGCCTGATCCTCACCAACAACCACGTCATCGGCAACGCGCAGCGTCTCGAGGTAATGCTCTCGAACAAGCACAAGTACCGTGCCAAGGTGCTGGCGGTCGATAAGAACCACGATCTCGCACTGATCAAGATCGACGCACCCGACCTGACTCCCGTCACGCTGTCGGACTCCCGCAACCTGATGGTCGGCCAGCGCGTCTACGCGATCGGCAATCCCTTCGGGCTCAACGGCACGATGACGCGCGGCATTATCTCGGCGATCCGGTCGATTCGCGGACCGCAGGGAAATCCCATCGAGGACGCCATCCAGACTGACGCTGCCGTCAACCCCGGAAACTCCGGCGGTCCGCTGCTCAACTCGCACGGTGAGGTGATTGGCATCACTACGATGATCGCCTCGAACGGCGCCGACCAGAGCTCCGGCATCGGATTTGCGATACCCGTCAACACCGCCCGCGCCATGCTCGACGACTATGCCAAGTATGGCTACGTTCGCCGGCCTACGCTCGACATCGTCACTCTGCCCATCGGGCCTGACATCGCCGAGCAGATCGGCCTTCCAGCCGACTACGGAATCCTTATCGAGCGCGTTATTCCCGGCGGAGCCGCCGATAAGGCCGGCCTGCGCGGCGGTACGCAGCGCGCCTACCAGGGCAACATTCCCGTCATGCTGGGCGGCGACCTGATCGTCGCCATGGATGGCCAGGAGATCACCAGCCCGCAGGATCTTTCTGCCGTTATGAACTCGCATCGCGCCGGCGACACCGTCACTGTCACCGTCTATCGCGGACGCAAGCGCATGGACGTGAAGGTGACCCTGGGCGACGCTCGCGACCAGCAGGATTCGCGCGGAGCCCAGAGCACCTAGCTCCGCGCCGGTTCTTCTCAACAGATCCGCAGCAATCACGCAGGCAGATAGCGCCGGCCGACGACCCTATGGGTCCCGCGCAGGACACGCGCGATTGCCTCCGGATAGGCGATATGTTCCTGCTCGAGGATCCTCTCGGAGAGCGTCTCCACCGTGTCGTCATCCAGCACCGGCACCGTCTTCTGCAGCACGATCACTCCGTGATCCACGGCCTCGTCGACAAAGTGCACCGTGCATCCGGCCACCTTCACGCCGTAGTCGAACGCCTGATGCTGCGCATCAAGACCGGGAAACGAGGGGAGCAGCGACGGGTGGATATTCAGAATGCGATTCGGAAACGCCTCCACGAAAGCCGGCGAGATGATGCGCATATACCCTGCCAGGCAGACCAGGTCCACGGCATAATCCGTCAGCGCGGCGATCATCTTCGTGTCGTGCGCCTCGCGCGCAGCAGGTCCTTTGCCTTCCTGCGGAATGGCAAGTGCGTTGAGTCCGAGCGATCGCGCCGCCTCCAGGCCTTTGGCCTCGGGCTTGTTTGAGATCACCACGGCAATCTCTGCCTCTGGAATACGGCCGTCCGCGATAGCGCGATGAATCGCGAGAAAGTTCGAGCCTCTGCCCGAAAGAAGGATGCCTAGTCTGCGCACAATATTTTCCTTTGAACCAATGTTTTTTGTCTCTCCGATTCTAAGCGTGCGTGCGGACAACTCGCTGCACAACAAAACACTCACACCCTTGGTACACCGCACGCATTCCTGCGGCCACGACGCCGCACAAGGAGACTCCCCCTCATGAAAGCTTCACCGAAATTAGCCTCTTTCCTGCTGTTGTGCGGTCTGGCCGCAGCTCTTCCGACCATCGCGCATGCCTCGGCCGACGACGATAAGCAGTTTCTCGCGAAGGCGTCCCAGTCCGATGTCAACGAGATCAAGCTGAGCCAGCTTGCAGAAGAGAAGGCCACCAACCCCGCGGTCAAAGCTTTCGCGAAGAAGATGGTCGCAGAGCACACCAAGATGTCCAACTCCATGAAGCCCTTCGCGGAACAGTGGGGCCTTACTGCGCCCGGTGATATGGACGACGACCACAAGCAGGAGTACTCCAAGCTGAACGGACTCTCCGGCGCCGACTTCGACAAGGAGTACATCGACCAGATGGTCAGCGATCACTCCAAGGCTCTTGACCTCTTCACCGACGAGGCCAAAGACACCAAGAATATGAAGTTCCGCGCCTCCGTTCTGAAGGGCAAGACGATGGTCGCTGCCCATAAGAACATGGCCTACGACCTCAAGAAGAAGCTCTAATTCCAGATGCCATTGAGCCTCCGGAATCCAGCCGGAGGCTCAATGCTGTCTCTTTATGTTGGGAGATTTCTTCGGAGCCTGAGGGCTCCTATTTTCGTCTCCGGCATTTCTTTTTGCCGTTGCAATCGAACGACGAGGTCTTACTCGCCCGCATCTGTTGCGCCCGAGAGCACGATCGGACCCTCAGCCTTCGGGACACCTTCCGCTCGCTCCACGGAAACCGCAAACGCCTTTGCCGGAACGCCCGACGGAAGCGGCGGCATGACAATGCTGGCATCGCCGCTCTTGTCCGGACGGAAAACACCTGCAGGGATTGCAGCCGAGCCGTTGGCCGGGATCACCCAAAGCTCATAGGCCTTATTTTCAGGAAGACTCTTCAGATTGCTTCCCTGAAAGATTAGCTCTCCGCGGTCGGCGAGATAGATGGCGTGCCCTGTCGGTTCAGCCTGTACCTTGGCGGCCGTCAGTGTGACTCTCTGTGCATGAGGTTCCTTCAGCAACGCAAGCACGCGCTGGGAACGCACGCCCGCCTCCTGCTCCTGGGCCAGCATGCGCGACTGTCCGCGCAGTTGCTGCTGCAGCGTATTTACGCGGGTGCCAAGGCCTGCAGCCACCAGTGCCAGCGCCGCCGCAATTGTCCATGGAAGCCATCTTGCTCCGCCACGACCGCGGTCAATCGGACTTACGACGGCTGCAGCGCGCACCGGCTCCGGAACAGAGGTCTTGCCAGATATCGATTCCACAAACCGCTGCCGCGCACCGGGGGGAACGGGATGCTGCTCTACAGTCGCCGAAAGCGCGACCAGCGTATCCGCCACATCGTTCAGTTCGCTCCTGCACTCGGCGCAGCTCTGCAGATGGGCACGCACCTCCGCGAGTTCCGCACCCTCAAGGGTGTTCATCGCATACAGTGCGAGGTCCTCCTGCGCGATATGGAAACCGCCGTTCATGCGTGCAGAGCCTTTCTCAAACTTGCCAGCCCCGATCGCATCCTCGTCTTCACGGTCCCCAGTGGGTTACCGGTGCGATCTGCAATCTCTGTCTGGCTTAACCCTTCAAAATACGCCAACTCCAGAACATTTCGCTGTTCCGGAGGCAGTCCTGTCAGGGCACCCCTGACTCTATCCATCATGACACCTCGCTCCACCTCAGAGGCCAGGTTCCCTTCTGAGGCAAGCGGGTAATCGTCGACCGATTCGGTCGATCTTCTTCGTCGCAAAACATCAATGGCGCGATTGCGGGTCACCACCAGCAACCACGCTCCCAGCGATCCGCGGCTGGAGACAAAGCTCTCTGGTTTTTTCCATAGCTGCAGGAAGATGTCCTGTAAAAGATCTTCTGCACGGGCCGGATCGCGGAGCACACGAAGGGCGACCGAATAGACCATCCCACCGTATCGATCAAACAGCTCCGTCATCGCACTTGCGTCTCGATCGCTGACGCGACGCAGAAGCAAATCATCAGTCAAATTCCACTCGCCCCTCTCCGAACCAGGAGCACTATGTATAGAACGCGAAGGCAGGCCCATCGGATTGTCTTGAAAATCCGTCATCGATACAAACTTTCCATTTTCCTGCCATAAGATGCCGA
>DASTSJ010000087.1:0-7289 GCA_035760765.1 Edaphobacter sp.
CCGTCGCAGGCGATCGTCGAGATCCCACGGAGAGATATAGATATCTTCCGGACGCACCAGAGAGCCGATGCCCGAGCGGTCGTGGCGCTGCTCGACTTTGTTCCACCAGCGCTCGCCCTGGTTCTTGACCATGGCGGGCTCTTCGATGAAGACGCGGGTCGTAGGGCCGAGAAGATCGAGCAAGGTCTGCGTGGCCCCCGCGACCGGAGCGAAGAACTCCCAACCCGGGAAGACCGTGGCCTCGCCGGTGCGCGTTGCGACGTGCGTCTGCAGCTCTACGGGCTCCTCGCCGCCTTCGAGCGCAGCTCCTGGAGCACCGGCTCGAGTAAGACGGGCATTGATTGCGGACAGCAGCTTTTCCGTGACGGGCGTCTCGGTCAGGGGAAGCAGAATGATCTCGTTCAGCGAGCCGCTGGAGCGCTGCGTCTCCGGATCGAAGCGGCGGAGAGATTCGATCTCGTCGCCGAAGAAGTCGATGCGTACCGGGCGATCCTGCTCCGGTGGATAAACATCGACGATGCCACCGCGAATGGTCACCTGACCGGGCATCTCCACCACATCGACACGGGTATAGCCGACAGAGAGGAGGTGTTCAACCAGCAGGTCGGGGATGTGCTCTTCGCCGACTTTCAGGTGCAGCGCCAGCGCAGCATAGTAGTCGCGGTGGAAGAGGCGCATGCAGGCGGACTCGACAGGAGCGATCACCAGCCGCGGCGTGCGGTCGCCGGCGCAGATCTTCCACAGGGCAGCAGCGCGAGTCTCCTGAATCTCGGAGTGTGGCGAGAGATTCTCAAATGGCAGAACATCGTGCGCTGGGAGCCGCAGAATCTGGTTGCAGTCGAGCGCTCCGGTCAGCTCGCACGCTGCGAGCAGGGCAGTCTGAAGGGCTTCCGCAGCTTTGTTATCGGAGACGATAACGAGGGCCGGGGCCTGCGCAGCACGAACAAAATAGGGGAGATACAGAGCGCGGGCCGTAGCAGTGAGTCCAGAGACACGACGGCGCCCCAATCCGGCGCCCAGATGGCGTCGCACACGTTCAAAGGCATCGGAGTGTTCCAGGTCCGCGAGAAGGTCGCGGACAAAGGGCAAGATCATCCTAAATACGATTTTAGAAGAATTTCAGGACTCCATGAGATTGCCGCACGATGACTGCTGACACAGGCGTATGATCATCGCTGCCGCGACTTGCAGCCTCGGTGCTGCCCGACGGGCCCCGTTCTTCGAATTGCGGGCAGCATGTCTCATGAGGAGGATTCCATATGAGCATGTGGGTCAGAGGAACTTCCCTTACGTTGGCAGGCGCTCTTCTTCTTAGCGGATGCGCTCGGCACTCCAAGAAAGAACAGTATTACCTCGTCACGGTGAACACCGAACTTCCGTACTGGACCACGGCGGCGGAGGGTTTCCGCAAGGCAGCCGCAGAGTATGGTGTGACAGCGATCGTGCGAGGCCCACGGACGTTCGATCCGCAGGCAGAGGCACAGGAGTTGCGCTCGGTCGTCGCTCTCAAGCCTGCCGGAATCCTGGTCTCCGTGACAAACGCCTCTCTGCTGGGACCGGAGATCGACTCGGCGATCGGCGCCGGAATTCCGGTCATCACGATGGATTCGGACGCTCCCGCCAGCAAGCGGCTCTACTTTATCGGGACCAATAACCTGGAGGCAGGACGGCTCGGTGGCCAGCGTGTGGCAGCACAGCTGAACGGGAAGGGAAACGTTGTGTTCTTCACCATGCCCGGCCAGCCAAACCTGGATGAGCGCCTCAAAGGGTATAAAGACGCCTTTTCCGGCTATCCAGGTATCAACATCGTCGAGGTCTTCGACATGAAGGGTGACTCCGGGCTGGCGATGGATAAGGCGGCTGAATATATCGGTCGCAAGGGCAAGGACCGGATTGACGGGTTCATTTGCCTGCAGTCTTCGTCAGGCAAAGATGTCGGCGAAGCTCTGCGCAGAGCCAAGGCCGAAGGCGATCCCGGCCGTCTGCTGGTGGCGATGGATACGGACCTCGCTACCCTGCAGTTGATCAAGGACGGCGTCATCGATTCCACGATCTCGCAGAAGCCGTACACGATGGCGCTGATCGGGCTGAAGGCGCTGGATCAGATCCACCACTATCCGGCCGACAACCCGATGAAGGGCGACTACGAGCTGGACCCATTTGCGCCGTTCCCGGCCTTTGTAGATACGGGAGTTTCGCTGGTAGACAAGAGCAATGTAGAAGGCATCCTGACACGCCGCCAGGCCGGCCCGCAGTAGAGGGGCGGCCTATGCCGTACCCTCGCGTGCTCCCTTCCACAGGTCGAGATTGCCTTCTTTAGCGTGGCTATCGATTTCGGCCAACTCCTCCAGGCTGAAGTTGAGGTTCTTGACGGCATCGAGCGAGTCGTTGAGCTGATCCACGTTGCGCGCTCCAATGAGTGCCGAGGTCACACGCGGATCCCGCAGAACCCATGCAATCGCCATCTGGGCGAGCGTCTGGTTGCGCTTCTTCGCAATCTCGTTGAGCGCACGAACGTGGGCGAGATTCTCCTCGTTCAAGAACTCCTTTTTCAGAGAACCTTCCTGGCTGGCGCGTGAGTTCTCCGGCACACCCTTCAGATATTTGCTGGTCAGCAGCCCTTGCGCCAGCGGGGAGAAGGCGATGCATCCCGTACCCAGCGTCTCGAGAACGCCAAGCAGCTCCTGCTCGACCCAGCGATTCAGCATGGAGTACGACGGCTGATGGATGAAGAGAGGCACGCCCTCGCTGCGCAGGATGTCGGCGGCTTCCAGGGTTCGCTGGGGGCTGTACGACGAGATGCCGACGTAGAGGGCCTTGCCCTGTCGCACGGCCTGGATCAGTGCACCCATCGTCTCTTCGAGCGGCGTGTCCATGTCGGGCCGGTGAGAGTAGAAGATGTCGACGTAGTCCAGCCCCATGCGGCGAAGGCTGTCATCGAGCGAGGTCAGCAGATATTTGCGCGAGCCTCCGATGCCGTAGGGACCAGGCCACATGTCCCAGCCGGCCTTGGTGGAGATGATCAGCTCGTTGCGATGCGGTGCGAGATCCTTGCGCAGGATCTCGCCGAAGTTCTCTTCCGCCGATCCGTAGGGAGGACCATAGTTGTTGGCCAGGTCGAAGTGCGTCACACCGCGATCGAAGGCGCGCAGCACCATTGCACGGCCCGTCTCAAAGACGTCGGCTCCGCCAAAGTTCTGCCACAGGCCAAGGGAGATCGGCGGAAGAACGATTCCGGAGCGGCCGCAGCGCCGGAAGATGGCCTGCTCGTATCGATTGGGGTTTGCAACGTAGGTCATCGAAGATCTTCTCCTTACAGGTGGTAAGAACCAGAGTAGTACGGAAGGCAGAGGAGCGGTCGCCGGCGCATTCTCAGGCCTAATGTTTGGATGCGGACGCGTGGCTGGAGCGAAAGTCGCTGAGCGGGCCCGTCGGGAGGATGATGCGCAGCGAGTTGAGAATCGAGAGTAAATCGATGAACTCCTGGGTGATCGCTCCCTGGATGGGGGAGAGATATCCCAGCGCAGCAGCGATCATGCCGATCATGCTTAGCGACATGCCCCCGACGGCGCTTTGAAGCGCGATGCGGCGCATGCGCTTGCCGATGTGAATCAGCTCATCGACCGAGGTGAGGGAAGACTGAAGCACCACCGCCCCCGCAGCCTCCGCCGTAATGTCGCTGTTAAGGCCCAGCGCGACGCCGGCAGTCGCGGTGATCATCGCGGGTGCATCGTTGATCCCGTCCCCCAGGTAGAGCGTCGGGGCCGCCGCAGTCAGCTGCCGAACCTCTTCGACCTTCAGCTCCGGGCTCATGCCGCCGTGAACTTCGGTGATTCCCATCGATCCCGCGAAGGCCTCCACCTCCTGCGGTCGATCGCCGGAGAGCATCACGATGCGCTCGATGCCGTGCCTGCCCATGTGGCGCAGAAAAGAGCGTGAGTCCGAGCGGGGTCGGTCCTCGAAGTGAAAGACGCCGGCCAGCACCTCATCGCAGAGCACGACGCACTCCAGCCCACGCGTGACGGGAGGAAGCATCTCCCGTAGCTCGCGGGACAGCTTGCCCCGTCCGGTGACCGTCAGCACGTGGCCTTCGACGTGTCCGGCGAGGCCTTTGCCGGGAAGCTCGGAGACGTCGTTGACGACCGCGAGCGGGAGGGCCTTTTCTTTTGCGGCGTCGAGGATGGCCTCGGCCAGGGGGTGTTTGGAATAGCGTTCCAGGCTGGCAGTCAGGCCGAGCAGCTTTGCCTGGTCCCACGGAGGGTAGTTCACGATCTCCCTCAGGTAGGGCTTGCCGTAGGTCAGGGTGCCGGTCTTGTCGACGACGAGCGTGCGGCAGCTATCCAGCTTTTCGAGGATGGAGGGGTCCTTGATGAGGATGCCGCGCGAGGCCGCGACTGAGATGGCTCCAATGACGGCGACAGGAATAGCAAGCAGGAGCGGGCAAGGGGTGGCGATGACGAGAACGGCGAGGAAGCGCTCTGCCGTATGGCTCGCAATCCCGCTGATAAGAGCAATTCCAAGCGCCAGCGGGGTGTACCAGCTGCCGATCCTGTCGCCCAGCCTGCGAATGCGCGGCCGCTGCTGCTCGGAGGCGTGCAGCACCTCGACGATGCGTGCATAGCGGGAGTCCGCGGCGATACGTGTCGCCTGGATCGTAAGCGCTGTCGATCCGTTGATGGCGCCGGAGAGTACGGAGGTGCCGATGGTCTTTTCGATCTGGAAGGGCTCCCCCGTCAGGTACGACTCGTCCATGCTTCCCGTTCCGGCGACGACGGTGCCGTCGACCGGGCAGATCTCATTGGGGAAGATGCGCAGCTGCTGTCCGATCGCGATCTGGTCGATGTGAATGTCGGTCATGGAGCCGTCGCCGTGCACCAGGTGAGCGGTCTGGGGCATGCGTTTGGCCAGCGCCGAGAGCACCGACGATGCGCGTCGCGTCGCATACGCCTCCAGCGCCTCGCCGCCGGAGAGCATCAGGATGACGATGGCTGCCACCCAGTACTGGCCCAGGATCGTGGCTACGGTGATCGACAGAACAGCGAGAATATCGACGCTGAAGTTCCCCCGCAGCAGCTCGCGGATGGGGCGGGCTACGATGACGGCCCCGGTGAGCAGAATTCCGGCGAGCAGGACCTGATGACCAGTCCGGGCGAGGTGGAGGCCCCAGATAAGGATGGCCGCAGCAAGCATGGTGATGCCGATGACCGTGGCCACGATCGTGGAACTTCCGTCAGACGCGATGCGCCGAAGCCAGCTCATGGGGAGCGATCATACTAGAGCCGCTTAGCGTCCCTCCGAACATGTCTCGGAACTCGCGGATTCGCTACACTGAGAGGGAATGGCAACCATTAAAGCAGTACGCGGCACCAGGGACCTTCTGCCCCCGGACACCAACCTTTGGAATCACGTCGAAGCGACGGCGCGATCGGTCTTTGCGCGGTATGGCTTCGGCGAGATCCGTACGCCCGTGTTTGAGGTGACAGAGCTCTTCGCTCGCGGCGTGGGAGAAGAAACCGACATTGTCTCCAAGGAGATGTACACCTGGGAGGACCGCGGACGGGCAGAAAGCGATAAAGGACAGAGCCTTACGCTTCGCCCGGAGAACACCGCCGGCGTCGTGCGCGCCTACATCGAGCACGGCATGACGGACACCGGCATGCTGCAGAAGCTCTTCTACATCGGACCGCAGTTTCGTCGCGAACGCCCGCAGCGCGGCCGCTACCGCCAGTTCTGGCAGATCGGCGCCGAGGTGCTCGGTCCGCCCTGGTCGGGTTCGGACTCTCCGCTGCGCGATGCCGAAGTGCTGGAGATGCTGGCCACGCTGCTGAACGAGCTTGGCGTGAGGGGATGGCGTCTTGCATTGAACTCCGTCGGATCCGCCGAAGATCGCAAGCGGTACAGCGCTGCGCTCCGCGAGGCTCTGGAGCCGGTGAAGCACAATCTTTGCGAAGACAATCAGCGGCGCGCAGAGACCAATCCGCTGCGCGTGCTCGACTCCAAAGACCCCGGCGACCAGGAGATCATCAATGGCCTGCCGAAGATCTCGGAGTTCTGGAGCGAGGAGTCGCGTGCTCACTTCGAGCAGGTGAAGGCGGCGCTCGATGCCTGCGGCGTACCGTACGTGGAAGACGCGCGGTTGGTACGCGGCTTGGACTATTACACGCGCACGACCTTTGAGTTCACGGTCCCGGACGGCAGCGGGCTGGGCACGCAGAACGCCCTGCTGGGCGGAGGACGCTACGACGGCCTGAGCGAGATGCTGGGCGGTCCCAAGGCTCCGGGAATCGGCTTTGCCATCGGTGAGGACCGGCTGATCCTGACCCTGCAGGCCCAGGCGAAAGAGGCCGAACCCGCAAAGCTGGATGCCTTTGTTGCCCCCATGGGAGTCGCGCAGAATCCTGCAGCCCTGAAGCTTGCGCAGGAGCTGCGCCGTGCCGGGCTAGGAGTGGAGGTCGGTGACGGAAACTGGCGGCTGAAGAAGTCATTTGAGGCCGCTGACAAGCTGGCGCGCAAGATGGTGATTGTGGGTGAGGATGAAGTAAACAGCGGAACCTTTACGGTTAAGGACTTCTCCAAAGGGGAACAGGTTAAGCTGTCGAGGACAGAGTTGGTGGGTGCGTTGAAGTCGTAGATCTTCTGTTTCGCAGGGGTGGCGATGGAGCGTCGAGATTTTTTCAGGGTGGCGGCAGCGGCTGGTCTGGGGACAGCCGCACAGACTCAAGGCATGGCACAGACGGCGGTAGCCGGACCGGCTCCTTTTATCGAGCGAGCGAATCCGGGGCAGCCCCATAAGGGCAAGGTCTTCGCGCTCATTACACCGCATCTTGACGATGGCCCGATCTTCGCTGGCGGGACCATTGCCAAGCTGCTGAACGAGGGCTACACCGGCTACTTCATTCGCGTCAGCAACGACGAGAAGGACTCCTACAACCTGACGCTTGGCGAAACTGTGCTTGCCAACGAGCAGGATGCGGCGCGTTTCGTTGAAGTAGCTGGCCTCAAAAAGCGCTACGACCTGCAGTACCGCAACCATGGCCTGGATGATGTCTCCCGCATGGAGATTCGTGTCCGGCTGATCTTCCTGTTCCGATTGCTGAAAGTCGACACTGTCCTGAGCTACGACCCTTGGGGCCACTACGAGGAGAACCCCGACCATTACGTGACCGCACAGGCCGTCGAAGCTGCCTGCTGGACGGCGGCGGATCATCTGGATTTCCCGGAGCAGTTTGACGTGGGTCTGAAGGCGCACGGCGTCAGCGAGAAGTATTACTTCGCCCGCGGGCCGCAGC
>DASTSJ010000088.1:0-3994 GCA_035760765.1 Edaphobacter sp.
GACCAGCGGGCCGCCGCCTTGTCTCCGCTGACGATGACGTCCTCGACCTTGAACTGGTGGTCCGGGAACATAGTGTGGACTCCGTCGACGGTCTCCTGGATGGCCGCCAGCCCGGCCCTGTCGCCGTTGGGAGTGTGAACGACGGCATCGGCAGTGTAGAGCTCCGGGAGGAGCTCGGATTTGTGCTGGTTGAGGCACTCCTCATAAAAGCGATGGATCGTCGCAGCTTGGTTGTTGGTGTCGGACATTTGGGAAAACCTCTCTAATCGCAATTCTTATAAGCTTACTTATTCAATATATGAACATATATCAAACATAAATCTATACTGTCAAAGTGGCTGAGTCAGAGAGTGGAAAGAAGACGGGATCGAGCAGGAAGGCTCGGCAGGCTCGGCGCGCCTATGAGTCTCCTACGCGACAGCGGCAGGCGGATGAGACCCGGAGGAGGATCGCGGCTGCAGCGCGGAAGTTGCTGGTGGAGGCAGGCTATGCCGGAATGACGATCCCCGCAGTGGCCAAGACGGCGGAGGTGGCGGTCCCGACGGTCTATGCGATCTTCGGATCTAAGAAGGGAATTGTCGCCGAGCTGCTGGACGAGGCGCGCTTCGGCGAAGGCTATCAGGAGTTGATCGCTCAGGTTCGGACGGTTACTGATCCGATCGCCATGCTCGCCTTTCCTCCGCGTTTTGCGCGACGGGTCTATGAGGCGGAGATCCCGGTAGAAGATCTGCTGCGGGGCGCGGGGATGGTAGCTCCGGAACTGGCGGCGGTCGAGGAGGAGCGTAACTGCCAGAGATACGATTCACAGCAGATGGTGATTGACGCTCTAGAGAAGGCCAATCTGCTCAGGCCCGGCCTTGATCGCGAGGCTGCGCGTGCGGTCATGTGGACGCTGACCAGCCGCGAGCTCTTCCGGATGCTGGTGAGGGAGCGCGGGTGGACTCCGGATGAATATGAAATGTGGCTCGGAGGAGCTTTGCAGCGAGAGCTTCTTGGACAGGTGCTGGATGGCATCGATGCCGGAAGCTAGGGCATCCTACAGATCAGGCCGCAGTGGAGTGAGTTGCTGGGTCGAGTGCCCCCTGTAGGACAATAGAGGAGATACTCGAGAAGCGTGGAACACACGGCGATTGAGACCTCTCGTCTGGCCCGGCGACGCGAACGTTCGCGTTTGTCTGCAGATGAGAACTGGTCAGCAAAGTTTTGAAACACGTAAAGGATCTGGATGGCAGAAGAGCGCGTAGTAGGGATTGATCTGGGAACGACGAATTCCCTGGTGGCATATATGCAGGGCGAAGCACCTGCTGTAATTCCCGGTGAAGATGGAGAGCGCCTGGTTCCGTCGGTTGTAGCCGTGACCTCTCAGGGAGTTGTCGTTGGAAACTCCGCGCGGGGAACCCTGCTGACGGAGCCCGGCAACGTGGTCTATTCCGCTAAGCGGCTGATGGGGCGGGGCAGCGAGGACATCCAGGAGGAGTTGAAGCTCTTTCCCTTTCGGCTGACAGAGGACCTGAAGGCGGGTGAGGTCTTGAAGCTGAGGGTTGGAGACAAGGTGCTCACGCCACCGGAGATCTCTGCCTACGTTCTGACGCAGTTGAAGAAGAACGCGGAGCGTTTTTTTCAGGCTCCGGTGACGAAGGCCGTGATTACGGTACCGGCGTACTTCAACGATGCGCAGCGGCAGGCGACAAAGGATGCGGGAAGAATCGCGGGGCTGGAGGTGCTGCGGCTGGTCAACGAGCCTACGGCGGCGGCGCTGGCCTATGGTCTGCAGAAGAATAAGGATGGGCTGATCGCTGTTTATGACTTTGGCGGCGGGACGTTCGATATCTCCATCCTGAAACTGCATGAAGGCATCTTCGAGGTTGTAGCCACCGGCGGCGATACCCACCTGGGCGGAGACGACATCGATAACCTGTTGATTGCGATCGCGCTGGACGACATCGCCGGGGACCTGGGAGAGGATGTCAGGGACGATGGTGGCGCTGTCCAGGCAGTGCGTAAAGCGGTGATCGACGCGAAGATTCGTCTGTCGGATGAGCAGACCGCGAAGCTGGACGTTACCCTGCCGAGCGGAAAGCAGTATCTGCGTGAGATTACGCGGGAACAGTTCGAGGGGCTGATTGCTCCGGTGATTGCTCGCACTGCGGGACCGTGCAGGCAGGCCCTGAAGGATGCAGGGATTGCACCCGAGGCGATCGATGAGGTGGTGCTTGTTGGAGGATCGACACGAATTCCGGCTGTAAGACGGCTGGTCTCCGAGGTTTTCGACCTGGAGCAGCGCGGCAAGAAGCCGCACACGGAGCTGAATCCCGACGAGGTTGTGGCACTCGGAGCAGCCGTACAGGCAGACATTCTGAGCGGAAGCGGATCGAAGGCGACAGAGGATCTTCTTCTGCTGGACGTTACTCCGCTGTCGTTGGGAATTGAAGCGCTGGGAGGCGTGGTTGCGAAGATCATTCAGCGCAACTCGACGATACCGGCGAGTGCGACGGAGCACTTTACGACCGGCGTGGATGGGCAGACCAATGTTGCCATCCACGTGGTTCAAGGAGAGCGGGAGCTGGCGAAGGACTGCCGATCACTCGCTCGGTTCGATCTGAAAGGCATTCCTCCGATGACGGCCGGGCTGCCGCGCATCGAGGTGAAGTTCCTGATCGACGCGAATGGGATTCTGCACGTGAGTGCGCGTGAGCAGAGAAGCGGTAAAGAAGCAGAGATCGAGGTGAAGCCGACCTATGGCCTTACCGATGAACAGGTGGAAGAGATGATTCTTTCTTCGTTTGATAATGCAGAAGAGGACATTCGCGCCCGTCAGGTGATCGAAGCGAAGAACGAGGCGGAGACCATACTTTCTGCCGTGGAGAAGGGCAGGAAGCACGAGGCGTGGCAGAAGCTGACCTCCGATGAGATCGCCTCGATCGAACAAGGTGAGACCGAGCTGAAGGCCTCGGTGACGGGCGGTGACTACAAGGTGATCCGCCAGGCGATTGAGCGGCTGGACAAGTCGACGCGGCGTTTTGCGGAGCTGATGATGGACTCTGCGGTGAGCGGTGCGCTGGGCGGCAAGACGATGGAGGCCGCGGGTGAGAGCATAGGAGAGGGACCAACGGCGCCGCATCCATTTGCAAAGGCGCAGGTCATTGATGCAAAACAGGAGGCCGAAGAGATTGAGGCCTCCGTGAATGAAGAGGCTACGGCCGGAGAGTCGACGGAAGATTAGTAAAGATGAGTGAAATTAATAAAGACCAAGTTGTAGATCTTTCAAAGCCCGCAGGTGAAGGGATGGTCCGAGTGACGTTTCTGCCGGAGGGCAGGACGGTTGAGTTTCCCTTTGATTCGTTGCCGTATGACGGTCATGGTGAGCCGATGTCGTTTCTCGACGTTGCGGAGAACTTCGGGATCTTCCTGGACCATGCCTGTGGGGGCGTATGCGCCTGCACGACCTGCCACCTGTGGGTCAAAGAGGGTGAAGCGGGCGTCAGCGAGCCGGAAGATAAAGAGCTGGACCGGATGGAGACGGCGGCGGATGTGCAGCTGAACTCGCGCCTCGGATGCCAGGCGGTGATTGAGAAGCCGGGAACCTACGTCGTCGAGATCCCGAAGTGGAATCGCAACTACGTGCAGGAAGGCAAGCCTGCTGCGGTGGTGAAGAAGGACTGAAGAAGGAGACTGTATGCCACGCGAGATTGATTGGACAGATACAGAAGAGATCGGGATCCAGTTGCAGGAGAAGTTTCCCGAACTGGACCCATACACGGTGAGGTTTACCGATCTGCACAAGTATGTGACGGAGCTGCCGGGGTTCGTTGGTGATCCTAAGAAGTCGAACGAGGGCATTCTGGAGGCGATCCAGACGGCCTGGCACGAGGAGTACGAAGACGCTCATTAGCACCGCCTGTTTGCTGTTGCTCAGGAAAAGAAGAAGCCCCGCGGGATGCGGGGCTTTTCCGTGTCTGCAGTGTTGCTAGGGCTGGATGGAGACAGCATCTGC
>DASTSJ010000089.1:0-3481 GCA_035760765.1 Edaphobacter sp.
TATACATAGCCCCGAGTCTTCTCTTATGTGCTCGCGGCGAGTACGGCTCTGAGACGAAGATGAAACAGCAACGTCATACCGTAATCCGGGAATTGCTGGCGAAGGGACCAATCCCAAGCCAGGATGAGCTACGTAGAAAACTTGCAGGGCGTGGATACCATGTTACACAAGCAACGCTCTCTCGTGACATCCACGAGCTGAGATTGTCAAAGGGACCGGAGGGCTATGCGCTTGCCAGTAACGGCGACGGCGAAGAAGATTCCCTTCCCGGTATCCGTGAAGTACTTCAGAGTTTTGGACTTGAGGTCCGCCAGGCGGCGAACCTCCTCGTTGTAATCACAACAACCGGCGGAGCGCAGCCTATCGCCGCCGGAATGGACTATGAAGACTGGCCTGAGGTGGTCGGAACCATTGCCGGGGACGACACCGTACTGATCATCTGTCCGGATGCGGAAAAGGCCACCCAACTGAAGAAGCGGATAGAAGACTACATTGGCTAATCTCGAAACCATCGACACTGCAGAGACCGGCACCGCGACCGCATTCCAAAACGCCACACTGTCGCGGCCTCCGAAGATCGCAATTGCTGGCGTCAGCGGCTACGCAGGAGGCGAGCTCGCCCGGCTGCTGCTTCGCCACCCTGGCATGCAAGGCACAGCACCTATGTTTCTGGGCAGGGCTGGCGATACGAACGACGCTGTGAGCACGCTCGAGTCGCTTCACCCCCAGCTGGCCGGGATCGGCAAAGACGCGAGCCATCCAATCGAGCCTTTCAACTGGGATCGTCTAGCCGACGCAGGCATCGAGATTCTGTTCCTCGCCCTGCCCCATGAGCAGTCACGCGAGTGGGCTCCCGAGGCGGTAGCGCGCGGTATTCGCGTGATCGATCTCAGCGGAGCGTGGCGCCTGCAGGACGAGCACAATCGCGCTGTTTACAAGCTGCACGACACCGATCCGGAGACTGCGGCCAAGCTTCAGGGCGAGGCTGTCTACGGCAACCCTGAACTCCACCGCGACGCAATTCGCACTGCACGGCTGGTGGCGAATCCGGGCTGCTACTCGACCTCAGTCATTCTTGCGCTGGCCCCTCTCGTCCGGGCCGGGTTGGTCGATCTCGAAGTCGGCATCGTGTGCGACTCCAAATCAGGCGTTAGCGGAGCCGGAAAGGCGCCCACGGCGAAGACACACTTTATGTATGCCGCCGATAATCTATCCGCATACGCTGTCTTCGGGCATCGCCATACCGGCGAGCTCCTGGAGCAGCTCTGCCTGAGGGAAGACCAGATTCAGTTCACGCCGCATCTGCTGCCGATTCCTCGCGGAATTCTTTCGACGATCTATCTGCGTCTAAAGTCCCCGTTAAAGGCTACGGAGATCGAGAATCTCTTCCGCGAATTTTATAAAGACAGCCCAATGGTGCGTCTGCATGCAGCATCACAGCTTCCGCAGATCCAGCATGTGGTGCGCACAAACTTCTGCGACCTGGGATTTGCACTTGGTCCGGATGGCAGGCGCCTGATCGTCGTCTCCTGCCTGGACAATCTGCTGAAAGGCGCTGCGGGACAGGCGGTACAGAACATGAACCTGATGTGCGGATGGAAAGAAGAGGAGGGCTTGCTGTGAGATTCGTCGTTAAGCTCGGAGGTGCGGGCCTCGAAAACCCAAAGCTGCTGCACGCGGCCGGAAAGGCCATCGCAGAGTTGGTTGCCGACGGCAACCAGGTGGCGGTCGTGCATGGTGGTGGCGTGCAACTGACGCGCACGCTTGAGCAACTGGGTAAGAAGAGCCAATTCATCTCTGGTCTTCGCGTCACCGATGCGGAGACCCGAGACGCCGCACTGATGGTACTGGCTGGCCGGGTCAATAAGTCACTGGTCGCTTCCCTTGCCTCTCACGGTCAGGCTGCCGTGGGCCTGTCCGGGGGCGATGGCCACGTCTTTCGCGCACGTAAGAAGAAGACGGACCCGGATCTCGGCTTCGTCGGTGAGATCGCATCCGCCGATGCGCGCTGGCTCGAGGCTATCTGGGCCATGTGCGCGGTTCCGGTCATCTCGTCGATCGCGCTCGGCTTCGATGGCGAGTACTACAATATCAATGCGGACGAGATGGCAGCGGCTTGCGCCATCTGCACGAAGGCCGACGCACTGGTCTTCCTGACCGATGTGCCGGGGGTAAAAGGAGCTGACGGCAGCGTAATGCGCTGGCTGACGCTGGGCGAAATTCCTGCACTCCAGAAGCAGCAGGTGATCTTTGGCGGCATGCTACCCAAGCTCAACGCCTGCAAACAGGCGTTGCTGAACGGCGTTAAGCGGGTCCGAATTCTTCCCGCGGAGGCGGCAGCATCTCTGCCGGATCTCTGCTCAACCCGAGTCGAAGACGGAACGGAGGTTATGGTCGCATGAACCTGGCATCAATTCAGGCTGCCGAGAGCAAGCTGCTGTTAAACACGTATGAGCGCAACCCTTACCTGTTCGTATCGGGGAACGGGGTTTACCTAGAAGACGAGAACGGGGCTCAGTTTCTTGATCTTCTCAGCGGTATCGGCGTCTGTGCTTTGGGGTACGGTCATCCGGCGATTAACAAGGCCATCGCGGAGCAGAGTGCGCGCCTGCTGCACACCTCCAACCTGTTTTTCCATCAGGGCACTGCCGATCTCGCACTTCGGTTGACTGAGATCAGCGGCATGGACCGTGTCTTTTTCTGCAACAGAGGAACCGAGGCGTGGGAGGCTGCGTTGAAGCTGGCACGCGCCTATGCGACGAAAGCGCGCGAAAGCGGGAAAAAGCTCGGCACAAAGTTCCTCGCGCTCGAGCATAGCTTTCATGGCCGCACGATTGGCTCCGTCGCAACCACCCACAAGGAGAAGTACCGCCTTCCCTTTGCTCCGGTGATGCCGGATGTTGAGTTTGTGCGGTTCAACGACGTCGCTGATCTGCGCGCAAAGTTCTCGGACGAAGTCTGCGGCATCTGCCTTGAAGCCCTTCAAGGCGAGGGTGGAATCAACCCGGTCTCCAAGGAGTTCTTCGCAGCAGCACGCGAGCTCTGCGACTCGACTGGAGCGCTTCTGATGGCAGATGAGATCCAAAGCGGCATCGGTCGCACTGGAAAGTGGTTTGCGTACCAGCACTACGGCATTCAGCCTGATGTGACCACGGTGGCGAAGCCGATCGCCGGTGGTATCCCCATGGGCGCCATGCTGTGCGTTGAGAGGGTGGCCTCCGCCTTCACACCGGGCATGCATGGAACCACGTTCGGCGGCGGTCCGCTGGCCTGTGCGGTCGCGACTGCGGTTCTTGACACAATGCAGCGCGAGAACATTCTGGCCCATATCGAAGAGGTCGGCGGCTTCTTCAAAGCGCAGCTCGAAGACCTAAAGGCAAAGCATGAATGCGTAACGGACGTGCGTGGCCTGGGCCTGATGCTTGGGATTGAGCTGAACTCGGCAGAACTGGCGAAACGTGTGGCCGCGCAGATGATGGAG
>DASTSJ010000090.1:0-5665 GCA_035760765.1 Edaphobacter sp.
TGTTCTCCCAGAGCGTATCGTCTGCGTCTATCAGCAGCGTGTCCCCTGGGGTTCGGCGGGATAAGTTGGCGAAATTCACCACAAAATCATTATAGGCGGGTCTGAACAGGCAAAGAGTCTTGCTGCTTTTCTGTATCTCCAGCGTCCTACTTTGGACAAAGGGAGTTTTATGTTCGGAAAGATGATTGCGTTCGTCGCGTTGATTGGTCCCCTTACCGGTTTCCCCGTCATGGGCCAGTCTGTACCGCAGTCCGCTCTACAGAGCGACGTAAGCGGAAGGGTGCGGGTGCCTGCGATCTCAGAGGCGCAGGTTGCGCGAACAAGCGTTGTGCGTCCTGCAGGTACGGACGATGAGATCGTATCCCTGAATTGCGTGGCACTGATTTCAACGGTGGCGATCAAGGATAATGTCGTGACGTTCACGGCCATCAATCAGCTTGCGGCTGGCCAGGAGGTCAGTCTTTCCAAGCTGAATCGAGCGATCTATCTCAACGGGGTAACGCTGAAGGTCTTGTCGGCAACGCCGACGAGTTTTACGGCTCGCTTCGATCATCCCGATGTTGCACGCATCCGTGACGGAGGTACGGCCCTGCGAACCGACTGCGTGGCAGAGGGAGATTATCGCACCGGGCAGAGGGTGGAGGTGTTTCGTGACAACGTGAACTACTTCAAACGGCATCTGTCACCGGATATTCGCGTCTCCCGGTATGACCAGTATCAGCCGCTCGAAGTGGACGATCACTTTACGGCGATCACATTCAATGGGCAGGGGCATAGCTGGGGAAACAACGGAGGATGGTCGGTCCAGAAGCATCGCCACGAGGAGCTAACCTTCAACAGCAGGGGAATCGCACAGGCCCATAACTTGTGGTGTCGGAAACATGCTGTCGGGGATGTCGCGTGCGGCGACTATATTTACGCCTCGACGGACGGTGGCGGCACGGCGCAATCCGATGAGGGTTTTACCGTAGACACGCGTGAGGGAGGAGAGTCAGATCACTATTTCCACGGAACGGCCGGACCTGGAGCATCTGCGGGGGCGACACGTCTGCCCGTCGTGTTTTCCTCCGGTCAGGAAGAGACGACGGATGGAGCGTATCTGATCGATATCTCGAAGGGCCAGATCTCAGGCATTGTGTCGGGCCTCGACTCCATTGTGGATGGGACAGCCGCCCATGTGTTACCAGTACGAGTCAATTCACGGGAGCAGCTGACACCCTCGACTGGAGTTGGAATGATTCAGACTCCACTGCCAATTGTAGCGATGGCAAACACGCCGGAATCGATCAGGCTCGATGTGGACCTTACACGAGGATCGTTCAAGCCTGGCGTAGCGTGTCTTGCGGGCGGATGGTATCCGGAGCAGGTGTCCATTACGGATGTCTCAGCGCCTGAGGGTAGTCATCAGCAGGTCACACTGATTCATAGAAATCCCAACCCCACAGCTGCAACAGATCCTCATAACCCTTCTTCGTTGTGGCAGGGTGGACCGTGCGGAAGCTACCTTAGTCTCGATCGCAATCTTGCGCGCGACGGCTTCAGGACGAGCTACTTTGTTGTCGGTGCAACGGACTCCAACCATATTGCCTATGTCTGGAACGTAAATGGGTCGACACGTCAGAACGGAATTCAACTTTACTCCCCTGCTACGAAGCTTACGAAGCTGGTTCGACAGGGAGGGCTGGTCACGGCGCACTTCGCAAATGCAAATCCGCCGATGGTCTATAACCATGCGCCTCGTGTTGTGATTGCGGACGCGGGGGACGCGAGCTTCAACGGTGTCGCGTCTGTGCCGGAGTACGCTAACGACCCGGAACGCACGCTGACATGGAAGCAGGCGGGACCGGATGGCGCGACTGCTTCCGCGACGATCGATCTTCCTGCAGAGTCCTATGGATTTCATCTGTATCCGGGGGCGGAGATCATTGGAGCTCAGGTAGATCACGCGGTTCCTTTGGAGCCAAACTCGGTCGCATGGCAATCCGGAGATGTTCTTGAGAATCCTCACAATCCGACCTTTGAGATGCGTTTTCGTTCTAACAGCGTGACGGAACACACTCCGCCAAGCGGATCGGACAATCACGGAGAGTTGTGGGGCTTCAGTGGAGCAGGTATTTCCTCCAACTTTCGTCCGTCGGAATGGGTGAACACGAATCCCTGTACGCTGTATATCGGTTGCGGAGGCACGCTGCAGCCGATCACATGGACGATCCACCGCGGACCGTACTCGATCCTGCACCGGGTGGACAGTGCCCCAATGAATGGCGGAATCCTGTTCCGGATTGGCTGCGATCCGCTGGGATGCGATCATCCGGCGCCCTATGCGCTGTTTGAGCTTCAGAACGGATACATCACCTACGATCCAAGGACGAGCACAGTAGCTGCTCCTGCACTGCGGAGCGGTCAGTTGAGTGTCGATGATGCAAGCATTCGCAAGCTCTCCCTGACAAGCACACCAGAAAACGGCACCGACTGCCTGGGTGTAGAGAACCACCTTATCGTAACCGGAAGCACGCAGCCGAAGACTGCTCCCTGTATCGCTTCCATCAACTGGAAGGGAGGAAATGGACTGACAGTGGAGCAGACGGGAACACCGTCCCATCCGGTGTACACCATTGTTCCTGAGCCAGGGTTCTACGTTCCCAGATCAGACGGTAGCGGACAAGAGCATGTGGCGCGGACAGATAGCGCCGTGTCGATCAGCCTTGGGCCTGCTAACTCTTCTGGAAGTGTTCGTTGCATGAGCGGCTATGCGTGTAGTTCGACCAGAGGACGCATTGAGCTGACAGCGGGTCGGGGAGCTACGCCTGGGAAGATTGCGCGCGTGAACGCCAGCCTGAGTTCGGGAGAGATCTGCACGGCCACTCAGAATGGCGGCGCGATCTTCCTCGGCATCGGCAGCTCAGGCGAGGGAATCGGAGGGTTCGATATCACGTCAGGCGTTGGGGTAGCTGGCAAGGTGGTTATCGACTATTTGTGTCGCTAGATAAGACGGGGGCAGATTCGGTTTTTCACATGAGGTGCCTCGGCTGGTTCTTTCTGGCACATGTGGCGCGGAGCTAAACTTTAGGTTATGGCAGCGTCGATGTACATCGTCGTGGAGGGTGAGGATCCCGGCTTTGACATCTTCGTCAACGGGCGCGCCCTCGCCCGCAACGAGGACGCCTTGGAGAAGCTAGCTCTTCGCCTGGGTGTGAAGCCGCTGATTGAGTTCTTCTCTGCGGATGAGAATTCGATGTCCCTGCTCATTGAGGAAGGTGCAGGGAACAGCGATCTGATGCACAGACTTCCTCCGCCACAGTGGTACTCCGCGCGAGATGGCCTGGTCACGGTGGAAGCGCTGATTGGTGCGCTTGAAGATGAGCCGCAGCAACTGGGCTCAGAGGGAGAGCATGTGTTGTCAGAGCTGCTGGAGTACAGACGCGTTCTCAGGAAAACGGGTGAGCGCGAGATGCGGTGGCACCTCGCGGTGAGCTGGCGTTAGCGGGCGACCGGGTGTGTGTCGCGAATCGAGTAAGCGGCAGGATAACGTGGAGACTTCTTGATCAACGCAAGAATTTCCTCCCTGGTGCCAATGCCTCCACGCGCACCCACGGCGGTGCAATTGAGTGCGGCAGCTGCACATGCGAAGTCGAGCTGACGATTTAGCGGCCAGCCCTGCAGCAATCCGAAGATGAATCCTGCGTGGAAGATGTCGCCTGCTCCAGTAGTATCCACCACGGGGACGCAGTAGGCAGAGGAGTAGTGAAACTCCTTGCCGTCGTAGGCCAGGACACCATCCGGACCAAGGGTTGCGGCGGAAAGCTGACAGCCATAGCGGGCATGCATGGCCTGCAGTGCGCCCTCAAGGCTGGCTTCTCCCGTCAGGCGTGAAGGGAAGTCGCGGCTGACGATGAGGTAGTCGATGTTTTCAATCAGTTGCTCGACGCCGGGATAGAGCTCATCGAGATCCGCGATCACAGGAACGCCAGCCGAGCGCGCCCATTGGGCTGCAAGCGTGGCAGCGGCAGTATCGTAGCCATCGACATGCAGCGCGCCTGCACTTACGATCCAGTCACGATCAAGATCTTCGGGCTTGAGCGAGAGTGCCTCATCACGCCGGGTTAGTACCGTGCGCTCGCCGTCGTGGTCGACCAGGATGAGTGACTCCTGGCTGGGGCAACCGGGAGCCGTAAAAAGATGAGTTTCAACTCCGGCGCGCGCGAATTCATCACGGTGAAGCTGAGCGGCGCTGTCGTCACCGAGTTTGCCGACGTAGCGCGTCTTCAGGCCCCACTTCTGGCACGCGATCACCGTTGTGGCGACCTGACCACCCGGGAGGATGGTCTTCTGGCGGAACTCGACTTTGGAACCTGGGGAGGGATAGCTGGAGAGGGGAATTACCGTATCCGTAGCATTCAACCCGACGCCGACCAGGTCAACCTTCGACGTTTTTGTCATCTTTTTACTGTAAATGATACGGAGTTGTGCCGTACGGCGCTGTCTCCGAACTGCCTAACTGGCAGAAGATACGTCGCCTTCTCCCAGCTTGCGGTGAAAGAGGTCCAGGACAAGACCGTAAAGTGAGCGGGCGAGTTCGGGATCGTACCGCGGCCCTTCGTCGCGCATGAATGCGTGAGCTCCATTGACCTCGTGCCAGCTGAAGCGAAGGCCGAGTTCGTTGAGGCGCGCGAGTACCTTCAATCGGCCTTCCAGCGGGATATGGGGGTCCTGGCGTCCCCAGATCATCATGAGCTCTCCCTTGATATGCGAGGACCGCTCGAGCGAGTTGTCGTTCATGCCTGCGCCAAGGCTGTGCTTGTGGATATCGGTCGCGTAGAAGCAGGCGGAGGCGAGGACCTCGGGCTCCATGGCTGCGCGGAAGGCAAGATGGCCGCCGATGCAGATCCCCATCGCGCCGATTTTGCTGGTGCAGTCGGGGCGAGATTGCAGGTGCTGGATGATGGCGCGGGTATCGCCGTCGTAGCCCGCGATGGTTTTGGTCGTCTTCAACTCATTGCCGCGATCGGTGCCGGCCTTGTCGTAGGCAAGGACCGTGCCGGCGGGTTCGAACTCATGGTAGATCTCCGGCGAGGCGACGATGTATCCGTGTCCTGCCAGAAAGGCTGCCATGCGGCGGACAGGCCCGGTCATCTGAAAGATTTCGGAGTAAAAGATGATTCCCGGGTATCGTCCGGGAGCTACCGGCCGCGCAATGTGGGTCCGCATGGGGCCGGTCGGGGTCTCGAGCGTGACGTACTCGTCGGAGACGATGATCAAGGGCAGGACTCCTTGTTGGAAGACGTTGGCAAGTAAACGTACACGGTTTAGGCTGCGGCGGCGTGCAGCGGCAGGAACCGCGAGGAGCGGAAACCGCGGAAGCGCAGTTGCTGGCAGCGCCAGGATTCTACCGTGTAGAGGATGACCTTATGGTAGATGGTGTACTCAGGCGGCCACTGTGAGCCATGGGTTCTCCAGTCGATGTTAAGCTGCGGCTGACGTTGATTGAAGGTCATCAGGATGAGCGATGCCCGTCCAAGATGATAGGGCGAACTGACGACCTCGGCAGAGGACCAGCCGTGGTCGTGCATGATCTTCGCCGAGTAATAGATGTTCTGGATGGTATCCTGCGCCTGCGCTTCTTCAAAGATGTCGGAGGCAGGAACTCCCTGGCTGGCGGCGAAGA
>DASTSJ010000091.1:0-6211 GCA_035760765.1 Edaphobacter sp.
CGGTAAGGCTCTGGATCAGGCTTGCCGCGCTCCACATCATCCGCACTCACAATGCGTTCGGGCGCGGGAAGACCTGCTGCCTCCAGCCGCCCCAGCATAAGGCGCCTGGTTGCCGAAGTAACAATAGCCCACTTCTCCGGCGGCAGACTCTCCAGCAACTCCTTGGCTCCAGGAAGCACGGTAAGATCGGCCGTATCTGCGATCTCCAGATCTTCGATCACACGAAGACCCTCCAAGGCATCGATATCCGGCCGAAGGCTGCGAACAATATCGATTGCTCGCATTCCATGCGGGACCTCATAGCTATCAGCATTGGGAATGCCGTACTGCTTTGCCCAGATTCTCCAACAGCGAACTACAGAACCAATGGAGCTGATCAGGACCCCATCCATGTCGAAGAGCAGTCCCTTCGTCTCCACCTGTACAACTTCGCTCAAACCTAAGCTCCCTTCAACACGAAATCCCTGGCTGACTCAAGAATCTTGTTGACCGATTCGACCGAACAGCTCTCGCAGTACACACGCAATAGCGGCTCTGTACCGGAGGCCCGCAGCAGTAGCCACGTCTCAGCGGCGTTCGGCTGTCCGTTGCACGCGGCATTCTCCAGAAAGAACTTGATGCCATCCAGATTCTCCGTGCGCAGAACCTTCATCCCGGCAAACTCGCGCACACCAGCCTTCGCACGTGCAATGGCCGACTGCTTGATCGACTCTTCGATGTGCATATCAATTCGACCGTACTCATGCACGCCAAACTCGCTCTGTAGCATCGTAACCAGCTGACCGAGGGTCTTCTTCTCGTCGGCCATCACGTTGGCCAGCAGCAGCGAGTTGAGCAGTCCATCGCGCTCAGGAAGATGCCTGCTGATGCCAACCCCGCCGGACTCTTCTCCGCCGATCAGGATCTCTTTCTCCAGCATCAGGTCGACGACATATTTAAAGCCGATGCCATGTTCATTGAGCTTGCGGCCATACTTTGCCGCAATGCGATCGATCATCTTTGTCGTGTTGAACGCTCGCGTAACCTCACCCGGCCACTTCTTCCGTTCCAGTAACCACCACAGCAGGATGGAGAAGATCTTATGAGCATCGACTACATTCCCGTGTTCATCGACGGCGCCGATCCGGTCCGCATCACCATCCGTGATCAGGCCAGCGGCGCATCCCTCTTTCACCACAGCTTCCTGCGTTGCCTTGATATGCGGCAGGATCGGCTCCGGATTAATGCCCGGAAACGCAGGGTTCACCTCGTTGCGAATCTCGACGAACGGAATGCCTGCCCGGGAGAAGATTCCTGCGAGCACGCCCCGTCCAGCTCCGTACATCACGTCAATCAGAAACTTCGATCCGCTCTCCCTGATGGCTTTGAGATCGGCAAACTTCTCGAGCGCCGCAATATACTCCGGCTGGAAATCGACCTCATCAATCGAGGCTGGCTTCTCTGCTCGTATAGCAGGCACATCCAGGTAGCTCTCAATCGCGGTCATGATGGAAGGCTTGCCTGACCCTCCATAGCTCGCCTTGTACTTCACGCCGTTCCATTCCGCAGGATTATGGCTGGAGGTAATCATCACTCCGCCCGCGGCCTTCCTTTGTCGCACGGCGTAAGACAGCGCAGGAGTCGCCGTAATTCCGTTGGCCAGCTGAACCGGGATGCCTGCCTTCGAGAGCTCTTCAGCCACGACGCGCGCAAACGAGCGTGAAGCAAACCGCGTGTCCCACCCGATGCAGACGCCCGCATTCGCGTTCTCCTGCTCCAGAACATAATGCGCAATCGCTGCTGCGGCTACACGAACGTTGGCATAAGTAAAGTCATCGGCGATGATGCCGCGCCATCCATCCGTCCCGAACTTCACCACCGTCTTCGTCTCTGACATAAATACGTGCTCTTCGACCTTCTGAACTTGTAACGTTTTTAGGACTACTACTCAGAACAGCGTGCAGATCAAGCCCTAGACCAGATCATCCCGACCAGCCTGCTTCAGCTCGGCCACAACCTTCCCCACATCCTGCGATCGCTCGCGCGTGGTAATCAGAAGAGCATCCTCTGTCTCCACCACAACCAGGTCGCTTACACCCACCAGGGCCACCGCTTTGCCGGGAGCATAAACATAGTTGCCCGCGGAATCAATATCCACGCACGGCTGATTCGTCTTATCGAAGACATTCTTCTTGGCCAGGTCCTCCGGATCGCAATCGGCCACATGCTCGTGCAGTGCCGACCAGCATCCAAGGTCGTTCCAACAGAAGTCTCCAGGCAGGCAATAGATCTCCGCGGCCTCCTCACCCTTCGCGGATCGCGGCTCCAGGACGGCATAGTCAATTGAGATGTTCTCGCAGAGCGGATACACTTCGGCGAAGACCTGCGCGAACTCAGGCGTCCCATAAGCCGCTGCAATCTTTTCCATCTGCGCAGCAATCGCCGGGCTGTGCTCGCGGATCGCGTTTGTGAGCGTCTTCACGCTCCACAGAAACATGCCGCTGTTCCATGCATAGTTGCCGGAAGCAACAAACACCTCTGCCAGAGCCTTGTGCGGCTTTTCTGTAAAGCGCTTGACCCTGTGGACCTCAATTCCCTGCACAGGCGCCGAGACGTCACCATACTCGATATAGCCGTAGCCGGTCTCGGGCTTGGTCGCAGGCACTCCGAGCACGACAATCTTTTCGCCACTCGCTGCGAGCGCAACGCCAGCCTTCACAATCTCTGCAAAGCGCTCAGCGTTCTTAATGACGTGATCGGATGGGAAGATTCCAATCACCGTCTCAGGCTGGGTCTTCTCTAACAGAAAGGCGGCGAGGGCACATGCGGGGGCCGTGTTTCTGGCTGCTGGCTCGCTTAGAATGTGCTCTCGTGAGAGGCCGGGAAGCTGTTCAACAATCGCCACCTTTAACAGATCGTTGGTGATAACCCAGATGTCTTCCGCGGCAGCCATGGGCAACAAACGATCGACCGTCTGCTGGATCATGGTCCGTTCACCATCCAGCGCCAGGATCTGCTTTGCGCGGGATCTCCGGCTGCGGGGCCAGAAGCGGGTGCCACTTCCACCGGCAAGAATCACCGGAGCGAACCGAACGGCTATGTCGGCGGTCTGAACTTCGCCTTCTCTCATGCTTCCTCGTCTCAATCAAAAAGACCGCATTGGTGCTCGCCAATGCGGTCCTCTTTTAGATATCAGACTCTAACCAAGCTTCGCGAAGTAGTCGCGCATCCGCTTGACGCCCTCGTCCACGACGTCCGCAGACACGGCATAGGACAACCGTATGTGCTCCTTGGTCCCGAAGGCCTCGCCCGGAACCACGACCACATGTGCCTCGCTCAGCAACTTCGCTGCAAGGTCGGTTGCAGAGGTAATCCCACCCTTCCCGATGAAGTTCTTCACGTTCGGATACACATAGAACGCACCTTCAGGAACCGTGCAGGTCAGGCCAGGAATGGTCTTGAAGCCCTCCAGCACCCGATCACGCAGCTTGATGTAGTCCGCCCGCATCTCCGCGACGCACTCCTGCGATCCGCTGACGGCTGCGATTGAGGCGCGCTGAACCATGCTGGCGGTGTTGGAGGTGCTCTGCGACTGCAGCTTGCTCATCGCCGCAATGATCGGCTTCGGTCCAAGCGCAAATCCTGCGCGCCAGCCGGTCATCGCATAGGTCTTTGATAGTGAGCCCAGGACGACGACGTGCTCCTTGCAGTCCTTGAAGCTGCCGCCGCTGACGATGTTTCCGGTGAAGTTCAGGTAGACGTAGCACTCGTCCAGCAGCACGAAGATGTCGCGCTGGTGCGCCAGGCGAACGATCGCCTCCAGGTCCTCCGGCGAGACAACTGCACCCGAGGGGTTCGAAGGCGTATTCAGGATGATCGCCTTCGTCTTCGGCGTAATCGCCGCCTCAATCATCTTCGCGGTGACGCGGAAGTTCTCTGCCTCGTTGGTTTCGACCGGTACAACCACGCCACCGGCATACTGGATGATGTCCTTGAACGAGACCCAGTACGGAACCGGCAGGATGACCTCATCGCCGTGGTCGACCAGCACCTGGACGGCGTTGAACAGAGCCAGCTTGCCACCCGTCGTGAAGACGCACTCCTCAGGAGTGTAGGCCGAGCCAAAATCCGCTGCGTGGCGGTCAACGATGGCCTTTCGAATCTCGGGAATGCCGGCAACATTCGTATAGCGGGTGAAGTTCTTCTCGATCGCATCAATCGCCGCGTCTTTAATATGTCGCGGAGTGGAAAAGTGCGGTTCGCCCGCGCCGAAGTCCGCCAGGTCAACACCTTCGGATTTCAGCTTCAGTGCCGCAGCCGTGATCGCCATGGTTGCAGAAACTTCAATGCGGCCGATGCGGTCCGCAAAGATCTTTGTTGCCGTTGCTGTGCTCATGTCTCTAGTGTGTCAGATTTGCGCACCGAGATAAAGCACTTGCATCAGGCTCGAGACGGAACGTCCGCCGCTTCTGTTACGATTTCGGCCAAACAGAACAAAGCGAATCCGTACACGTTGATCCTTCCTGGAGGCTCTACGGCATCCGCTCCGTTCATACTCAATTAAAAGGATTTAGGTGGGATATGGTTCGTTTTCCCCTCTCCGGCCGCAAAGGCCTGTCTGCCGTCCTCGCGTTGGCAGGCTCGTTATCGCCCGCTTGCGCCCAGCAGCCTCTGAAGACCCTTCTGGTCGACGTCGACCATCGTCCGGCGGTCTCCCTCAATGGACAATGGCACTATCTGGTCGACCAGCCCCCCGCACGAGGCCTGTACACGCTGGACGGAAAGGTTCGCGACAACGGCTACGCTCTCAATACCCACCCCAATATCTCCAGCGGCCCGCATAACGAGGAGTACGACTTCTCGACCGCTCCCACCATGAAGATCCCCGGCGACTGGAACAGTCAGGACCCGACCCTCTTCCGCTACGAAGGCGTCGTCTGGTTCCAGCGCGACTTCGACTTCCAGCCCAAACCGGGCACCCGCACCTTCCTCCACATCGGCGCTGCCAACTACAAGTCCTACGTCTGGGTAAACCAGAAACGCATCTGCGATCACGAAGGCGGCTTCACTCCGTTCGACTGCGAGGTCACCCAGGTCCTGAAACCCGGCGCGAACTTCGTCGTCATCGCCGTCGACTCCACCCGCAACGTCGATCAGATTCCCAGCATCGGGATCGACTGGTTCAACTATGGCGGCATCCACCGCGACGTCTCCCTGGTAACCGTACCTGAGAGCTTCATCGACGACTACGACGTCCACCTCAAGCACGACCTGACCTTCTCCGCCGCCGATGCCAATACCCTCACCGGCTATGTTCACGTCGAAGGCGCACCCGCCGGAACCACCGTAAAGATCAAAGTCCCCGAAGCCGGCATCGAAACGGAGGCAAAGACCGACAGCGAAGGCCGCGCCCCGTTTGAAGCAAAGGCCAAGACCCTAAGCCTCTGGTCGCCTGCCACCCCGAAGCTCTATAAAGTTGAACTCTCTTCCGGCCAGGACTCGCTAACCGACGACATCGGCTTCCGCGACATCCGCGTCGACGGCACCAAGATCCTGCTCAACGGTAAGCCCATCTTCCTCCAGGGCGCCAACATGCACGCCGAGGCGCCATACCGCGGAGGCCGCGTCAACACCGACGAGGACGTGAAGAACATCTTCGGCTTCCTCAAGGACCTGAACGCGAACTTCGTCCGCCTCTGCCATTATCCTCACGACGAGCGCATGGAGCGTGAAGCCGACCGCTATGGCGTCATGATCTGGTCCGAGATTCCCATCTGGCAGCGCATCTCCTACGAGAAGCCTGAGGTCTACGCTAAAGCCGTCGCCATGCTCCATGAGATGATTCGCCGCGACCGGAACAAGGCCTCCGTCATCATGTGGTCTGTCTCCAACGAAACCCCGAACATGCCTGCACGTACGAAGTTCCTGACCAACCTCGCCAACGAAGCTCGCCAGCTCGACTCAACTCGCCCCATTACCTCCGCACTGATCGGCCCTCACCCCAAGGGCAACCAGATGTTCCAGGATGATCCGCTCATCAACGCCCTCGATATCGTGGGCCAGAATGAGTACGTGGGCTGGTACGAGGGCAAGCCGGAAGACGCCGACACGATGGTGTGGACTCTGCCCAACAAGCCCGTTCTCATTTCAGAGTTTGGAGCCGAAGCCAAGTACGGCGTCCACGGACCGAAGAACCAGCGCTGGGCCGAAGAACAGCAGGTCAACGTCTACG
>DASTSJ010000092.1:0-6062 GCA_035760765.1 Edaphobacter sp.
CGACGCAGAAGGACTGGCGCCTCAACGAGCGCCACTACGGCGGCCTCACCGGGCTGGACAAGGCCGAGACGGCGGCGAAGCACGGCGAGGACCAGGTGAAGGTCTGGCGGCGCTCCTACGACGTGCCGCCGCCGCCGCTGCCGCCCGGCGGCGAGTTCGACTTCTCCAAGGACCGCCGCTACGCCGGCGCCGAGCTGCCGTCGACCGAAAGGCACCCGGCCGGCGGATCCTGTCGCGATGCTTCAGCAGGCAGACGCCGCTCTTCTCATCGGCGACCCTGCACTGCTGGCCATCGAGCATCGCTCAGCCATTGAAGAGCGGGTCGGCCCCTGCCAGTGGTTCGATATCGCGCACGAGTGGACGACCCGTACTAACCTTCCCTGGGTCGCCGCCGTTTGGGCCATTCGGCCGGAGGCGCTTACCGAGAGCCATGTCTCCGCAGCTACCATCACACGCGATCTGATCGGATCCCGCGATCACGGACTGGCTCATATTGAGGATCTGGTCACCGAGTGGGCGCCGCGCCTTGGACTTCCGCCTACTACCGTGCGCGATTACCTTTCAGTAAACATTCACTACACGCTCAGCGACCAGTGCGTCGAGGCCATTCGGCTGTTCCGCAGCTACGCGGCAGAGCTGGAAGTGCTTCCCCCGCTGCCGAATCTCCGCTTTCTCTAGAACTTGCAGGATTTTCACCTCGCTCCGCGCGACTCTGCCTCCTCTACAAGCGTCCTATTCTGTATGACCTCCATGGCTGCCACTTCGCTTGTGGCGAACGTGTTCGAGCATGTGCTCGCAGCCGTGGCACCTGTGCGTCATCGTTCCACGCTGATGCACGTTCTCTTCACCTTTGGGCCATTCGGACTCTTTCTCGTCTCGATCGTGGACTCCTCCTTTGTGCCGCTTCCCATTCCAGGAGTCACGGACATCATGCTGGTCTTGATGGCGGCACGGCATCAGAACTGGATCATGCTGGTTCTCATCGCCTCGGCCGGATCAGCGATTGGCGGTTACTTCAGCTACCGCGTCGGGCAATCGGGCGGAATGGCGTTCCTGGAAAAACGTGTGCCCCCCAGGATCTTCAAACTGGTGCGCGAATGGATGGAGCGGCACGCGATCCTTGCCGTCGCTCTTCCAGCGATCCTACCTCCCCCGATGCCGCTGGCTCCCTTTGTTCTCGCCGCGGGCGCGCTCAAGATGTCGCAGCGCAAATTCCTGTGGGCCTTCACGATCAGCCGTACTGCACGGCACATCATCGCAGCAGGACTTGGGCTTTACTACGGACGATCCATCGTACGAATGTGGAATCATCTTTCAGCGGAGTACGCGACCACGCTGCTGGTCGTCACCTGGAGCATCATCCTCGTAGGCTGCGCGATCGCTGCATGGCAGTTGTATCGAGCAACGAAGTCGCTCAAGACTTCATCCAATCTGCCGTCACACAGCGGCACCATAGCTTAGACTCGGGTTCACGGGCTCCTCATCGGATCGGTCCTGCAACACGACGGAAGATTCATAAGCAGTGTGATACAGCGGGCCCTACAGCCGGCAGACTTCGGCGGAGACCGAACGCCCTCACCACTCCATCTCTCCCATACGAGACATCTGCCCTGAACATTTTTTGGAGATGGTCATGACCCAGACCAGTGTTGCCTCTTTGGATCACGCAAAGGAGCGTGTCGCATGGACGCTTGCTCAACTGGAAAAGTTCGCGCTCGCCGTTGAGACGCAAGGCAGCCTTCTTGTATTCGCCCTCTTCGTTCCCGTCTACCTCGTCATAACCACGCTGATCGCGCGGCACAAGCTGATTTGGGACGACGAGTTCTTCACCCTCTATCTGTCGCGGCCCACAAATATGGCCCAGATGCTCGACGGTCTGAAGACCGGTGCCGACCAGCATCCTCCTCTGTTCTACTACCTCATCCACCAGGTCACGGCGATCTTCGGCCTGAGCCACGTCACGCTTCGCCTGCTGCCGATGGCAGGCTACGGGCTGATGTGCGTATGCCTCTTCCACCTGCTGCGCAACCGCACGTCCGTGCTGTGGGCGTTCCTCGGCATGCTGATGCCGCTCACCTCCAGCGCCATCTACTATGCGACGGAGGCGCGCGGTTACGGCAGCATGCTTGGCTTTTGCGCACTGGCTCTGCTGGCCTGGCAAAGGATCACATCCTCGCATCACAGGCGCTGGCTTTGGATGGGCATCCTCTTTGGCGCCTCTGCTCTTGCGGTCTCCAGCCACTACTACGCGGTGCTGTTCTTCTTCGCGCTCGGACTCGGCGAGATTGCACGCACGGTGCAGCTTCGCCGCCTCGACGTGTGGGTATGGCTGGCCCTTGGCGGCTCGGCCGTCCCTCTTCTCGCATTTCTCTCCGTCATCCGCAGCGCCAACTCCTACTCCGCACATTTCTGGGCCATTCCCATATGGGGAAGCCTGCTGGAGTTCTATCCCGGCATCCTCGGATCGCTAGCCAATATCCTTATCCTCGGCGCCGTCCCCTTCCTCATCGCGGCGCTTCGTTCCGAATCCTTCGAGCAGGAGGGCAGGGAGCGCATCCTGCGGCACTTCTCCACCTATGAAGTGGTGGCATGGGCCAGCATCGCCGCAGTACCCGTTTTCGCCATGCTGCTTGCGAAATTCGTCACTCACGGTTTTACCGAGCGCTACGCGATGTCAGGCATCATCGGCGCGATTGTGGTGCTTTGCCACTTCGGTTTCGCCGTCGCTCCACGACCGCGCAGCTTTCCGCTCCTGCTCTGCTGCGCCGCCATGCTTTACTTCGTGGCCCATGGAGTACGGACCATACGCATCCAGTCCGTCGCAGTCACGCGGCTGAGCGAGCAGATGCATGTGCTCGGCAATCACGCAGACTCGCCACTGGCGCTCTCCGACATCACCGTCTTTCACCAGGTCTCGTTCTACTCCCCGCGAGCCATGGTTCAGAACATCGCCTTTGTCGCCGATCCGGAGTCGTCGGTCAAGTACCTCCAGCAGGACACGGTCGATCGCGGGCTGCTGGACCTGCGACCATGGTTCCCCCTGCAGATCGTTCCCAGCCAGACGTTCCTGGCAGAACATCGCGAGTTCCTGGTCTACGCCTACATCGGGGCATGGAGCTGGCTGACCTACGACCTGGTTCCGCCCTATTACGACACCAGGATGCTGGAACGCTATAACTCCGACGTTCTTTTCAGCGTTAAACGGCTCAGCAAGCCGCCGGATGCAACCGGCACGCCCCTTCCGAAGGCTCCCGCCGATGAGCTTTTTCGGAAGATCAGCACCAATGGACCTTCGCTATGCAAACAGTGGATGCCGCACGACAGCTTCTGCGACCTGATCGAACAGGAGAGGCAACGCTCTCTCGCGCATCCGCTTGTTCCTCACCAGTGGGAGCGCTGAGAGCCTTGATCGGCAACCCCATCGCTCGCCCCGAAGCAACGACGTACCAGTCACCCAAAAGAGAGAGGCGAACCCGGAAGGGTCCGCCTCTTTCGCTCTCGCGATCAATCCGTTTAGAACTCCCAGCGCAGCAGCGTCGCACCCACCGTAAACCCGGCACCCACGCTGGCCAGCAGAACCAGATCGCCCTTCTTCAGCCGCTTCTCGTCGAGCGCGGTCTGCATCGCCAGCGGAATCGTACCCGCGGTCGTGTTGCCAAACCGGTCGATATTGATGACCACGCGCTCCTCGGGCATTCCCAGTCGCTCAGCCGTGGACAGAATGATCCGCTTATTGGCCTGGTGAGGAATAAAGCAGGAGAGCTCGCTTCCAGCCACACCATTACGCACGAGGACGGTCTCCGCCGCCTCGGCCATCTTGCGGACTGCGAACTTGTACACCGACTGGCCGTCCTGGTGGACGTAGTGCATCTTCTTGGCAACCGTCTCGGCCGTTGCCGGGTTGAGGCTTCCACCGCCCGGCATATTCAGCGAAACCGCGCCCGAGCCATCCACCTCGTGCCAGTAGTCGATCAGGCCAACCTCGCCCTCTTCGCACGGCTCCAGCAGAACTGCGCCGGCACCATCGCCGAAGATGACGCAGGTCGTCCGGTCCGTATAGTCGATGATGGAGCTCATGACGTCCGCTCCAATCACCAGAACCTTCTTGTGCATTCCGCTCTCGATCAGCTTGGCGCCAACCTGCAGGGCGTAGGGAAAGCCCGAGCAGGCCGCGGAAAGATCAAAACCCCAGGCGCCTTTTGCCCCCAGCTTGTCCTGCACCAGGCAGGCGGTCGCGGGAAACAGCATGTCCGGAGTGACCGTGGCCACGATGATGACCTCGACCTCTTTGGGATCCACGCCGCGACGGGAAAGGCAGCACTTTGCCGCTTCTACTGCCAGGTCACTGGTGGCCACTCCCGGATCGACGAGGTGCCGCTCCCGGATTCCTGTGCGCTCCACAATCCACTGGTCGTTGGTATCGACCATCTTTTCCAGGTCCGCGTTGGTTAGCAACCGAGGGGGAACATAACTGCCTACTGAAGAGATCTTGGCCCGCACCTGCGCGCGCGGCTTCAACGTCAGACTCAAACTTGCACCTCAAATTCTCTGAAAGCAGGCAGAACCGCAGCCCGGCCCAGACCATTTTCCTCGAAGCCAGCGGAGACTGTCACTCCCAAACGCAGGACTCCGTCCAGGGCAAAACCCCGCCCTCCTCAATCATCTACCGGAAAAGAACGCAGAACAATAGCCCGGAAGGAATCAGAGGAAATTCCGGGAGATAGACGGCAGTGCTAAAGGGGAAAATGCTTCTATCTTGCGGTGCGGGACCACTGCGCCATTGCGGAACAGCCATCGCATGGCAGCTGAGGCAAGAAAAAATGTACCGGGCGACCTACTGCGCCCGTAATGACCCGTTACCGTTGCTTCCTTCCGGACCTGGCGGGGTTGGCGGGATTACGTCGCGTAGGACCCGGCACACGTTCGATTCTAGCATTCTGAAATCCACACCCCAAATATCACCCGATACCGGCATTTCCCGGGCCGATGTGACTGATACTCTGGTGCTCTATGCGATTGGTCCTGCCACTTTTGCTCGTCGTCTCTGCCTGCCTTCCAGCTTTACCCTCCCTCGCTCAGGACGTTCACGTCCGCGTCGATCACGCTGTGAAGACCGGCATCGAAGGCACGACCGAGTTCCCCACCATCCAGATGGCCATGGACCACCACCCCTTCGCCGGAAAGAATGGGCGGGTATTCATCGAGATCGAACCCGGCGTCTATCACGAGCGCGTCATCATCACCCAGAACCACCCCAACATCACCTTCATCGGCAAAGGCAAACGGCCCGAGGATGTCGTCATCACCAACTCCCTGAACGCCAGGCAGGCTGGCGGCACCTTCTTCACCGAGACGGTCCGGGTCGATGCTTCCGGCTTCGAGGCCGACAACCTCACTTTCGAGAACACCGCCGGAAACACCGGACAGGCCGTCGCGATCGCCGTTCGGTCCGATCGCGCCATCTTCAAGCACTGCCGCATTCTCGGCCACCAGGACACGCTCTTCGCCGACTACGGCCGGCAGTACTACCTCGACACGTACATCGAGGGCACCGTCGACTTCATCTTCGGCAACGCCCAAGCCGTCTTCGACCACTCCGAGATCCGCGAGCTCTCGCCCGCATACTTGACCGCGCAGTCGCGCACCTCTGCCGACCAAACCACCGGCTACGTCATCGCCAACAGCCGCGTCACTGCCGACGAAGCCGGCCTCGCCGGACACCACTTCTTCCTCGGCCGCCCATGGCGTCCTTACTCGCGCGTCGTCTACCTCAACACCGAGCTGCCCGCCACCCTCGCCCCACAGGGCTGGGACAATTGGGGCAAAGCCTCTAACGAGAAGACCGCCTTCTACGCCGAACGTGGCAACACCGGCCCGGGGGCCGACACAGCGCAGCGCGCTCCGTGGTCGCACCAGCTCACCGCGACACAGGCAACGCCGTTCGAGCCCAAAAACTTCCTCCGCGGCAACGACCACTGGAACCCCATAGCCGAGGCCGCCAAGCTCCCCTAGCCGAAGAGATCCCTCCATCTACCCAAGCACGTCATTCTGAGCGGAGCGAA
>DASTSJ010000093.1:0-7908 GCA_035760765.1 Edaphobacter sp.
ATAAGGAGTATGGCGAGGGACTTTCGGGATTTCGCGTTGCAGTCCAGGAGTATGGGACGTCGAATCCCGACCTGCTGGAGACTCTGAACGACAAGGCGCTTTCAGTAACGAAGGTTCCGGTGTACCAGTGGGCACTGCCGGAGGATCTGCAGCCGTTGCGGGAGGCTGTGCTGGGTCTGGTAAGCGGTGGGATCGATGTTGTGCTGTTTACGACTGGAGTGCAGGTGGTTCATCTGTTTGAGGTGGCGGGGCAGATGGGAGCCGAGGAAGATCTGCGAGCCGGGTTGCGGTCGGTCGTTGTGGCCTCGATTGGGCCGACGACCACTGAGGTGCTGCACGAGTATGGAGTGCAGCCGGACTTCGAGCCGTCGCATCCGAAGATGGGCTTTCTGATCAACGAGGCTGCGCAGTTGGCGGGCAAGATGGTGGACGAGAAGAAGAGCAGCCGCGCTCGCAGCATGAGCGCGCGACAGGCAGGTTTGCGGGTAGCGGTGGCCAGGTCGGCTCCGAAGGAGGTGGCGGTGGAGGAAAAGGCAGCGGCAGGGAGCACGGCGATCGCGCCGATCGATTTTCTGCATGAGATCACGAGCCGTATTGCGTCGGCGGATTCGTTCCACAAGGTCCTGGGACGAATCGTCGATTTTGTGACGACGGTGATTCCGTGCGATTCATGCTTTATCTACGTGCTGGAGTGAGAGAAGCTAACGCTGCGGGCCTCGAAGAATCCGCATGCCGACGTGGTCGATCACCTGGGCATCAAGATGGGGCAGGGTATTACGGGTTGGGTAGCGGAGCATCGCGAGCCGGTGGTGCTGGCGGCGAATGCGTCGGAGGACCCGCGCTTCAAACTGTTCAAGAACCTGCCGGAGGACCGCTTCGAGGCGATGCTGTCGACGCCGATTCTTTGTGCGAGCAAGGTAGTTGGCGTTATCAACCTGCAGCATCGGCATTCGTACCAGCACACGACGAACGAGGTAAGGCTGCTTTCGACGATTGGATACCTGGTCGGCGCTGAGGTGGAGCGTGCGCGGCTGGAGAATGAAAACGCGCAACTTGCGGGGCGTTTGGAAGCTCGCAAGGCTGTGGAACGGGCGAAGGGAATTCTGCAGCGCGACATGAAGGTGGGCGAGGAAGAGGCTTATCGGATGATGCAGCGCGAGAGCAGGCAGCGCCGCAAGTCGATGCTGGAGATCGCGGAGGCGATTCTGCTGGGCGAAGAGATTCGCAAGGGCCAGATGGCTTCGGAACAGAAGCCATCTTCGGGAAGCTGATCTAATTGCCCAGGGTGTACGGAACCGAGAAGCGGCCTATCTGCAGGAATGAGTGCTCGTTGGGTGGCCAGATGCGGAAGCTCTCGACGCGTGTTCCCTGGGTAAGATGCTGGGCGGTGGCTGATCCGCGCTGGGCGCCGGTGGCGGCGTCGTAAAACGAGACGGAGAGCGTGTCGTCTTTGCGGGTCCATCCGATGGCGTATGCGCCGGGTGCGAGGGCGATGTTCTGGAACCGGATGGGGGACTGCACGAGCAGGTAGTGCGAGTATTTGCCCTCAGCAGAATAGCCGGCGGTGATGAGGACGACGCCGGCGATGATCTTTCCTTGCGAGTTGATGATTCCGGAGGCGGTGCGCATCTCGGTTTCGATGCGCTCGCGTTCGACGGGTGCCCGCGCGGGCAGAGCGGCCGCGAGTTCCGCAGTGGTGGCGGCGCGCCAGACAGTCTTTGTCTGGGCCTGCAGTACGCAGGGCAGGCTGATGAAGAGCGTGAGCAGCAGAGCGATAGTGATTTTGATGCGCATGTGATTTGCCGGTCTATTTGAGGTGAATGATTCCGCGCTGCAGTGCGACGGTGGCGGCGTGCGTGCGGTCTCCGACGCCGAGTTTGCCGAGCAGGCTGTTGATGTGGGTCTTTACGGTCGCTTCCGAGATCTGAAGGTCAGAGGCGATCTCTTTATTGGAGCGGCCCGCAGCAATGCGTTCGAGGACGTCCTGTTCGCGTGCAGTGAGGGTCTGGCCACTCATGCGCTCGGCAAGTTTCTCCGCTATGTTGGGAGCGATGCGCGTTTTGCCTGCGTGGACGGCCTTGATGGCGGCGGTGAGCTCCTCGACGGTCATTCCTTTGAGCAGGTAGGCACGGGCGCCGGCCTCGAGCGCGCGATAGATGTCCTCGTCACCGTCGAAGGTGGTGAGGACGATGAATCGCGCGGCAGCATCGTTCTGTCGGATGCGGCGGATGGCCTCGACTCCGGAGATTCCGGGAAGCTGCAGATCCATCAGGGTGATGTCGGGATGAAGGGTGGAGTAGAGGCGAATGGCTTCGGCTCCGTCCGATGCCTGGCCGACGACTTCGATGCCGGGCATGATGTCGAGCAGGGCGACGAGACCCTGGCGGACGACGTGGTGGTCGTCAACGACAAGGATGCGGATGGCTTCAGACATGGGTGTCGTTTCCCTTTCTGTCCTCATAGTGGGACGACCAGCTTTACCTGCGTTCCGTGGCCGGGCGAACTGGTGATGCTGAGGGATGCGCCGATCGTCTCGGCGCGTTCTCGCATGCCCTGAATGCCGAAGTGGCCGCGGGAAGACTGCTTCTTTACGGTCGGGGTGAAGCCCCGGCCGTTATCCACGATGGTGAGGAGAAGCTGCGAAGGCTCGTAGTTGAGGCTGACGGTGGCGGCGCTTGCAAGCGCATGCTGCGTAATGTTGTTGAGCGCCTCCTGCGCGATGCGGAAGATCTCATTTTCGACAGAGGGGGCAAGAGAGCGATAGGTTCCGCCGATCTGCACTTGAATACGTAGCGAGAGGGTCTGGGTCTTTTCGGAGAGTCGCGTGAGAAGCGTGGGAAGCGTGTTCTGTGCGGTTGCGGCGCGCAGGTCCCAGATGCTGCGGCGTGCCTCCTCGATGCCTTCGCGCACGTAGGCGCGGGTCTGATCAAGCTGCTGGCGGGCGGCGTCGACTTTTTCATGCGCGAGAAGTTGGCCGGTGAGCTCCAGCTGGACAGACACACCGACGAAGCTTTGCGCGAGGGTATCGTGAACCTCGCGAGCGACGCGATTGCGTTCTGCAAGTACAGCGTTGAACTGAGAGCGCAGACGGCGCAGCCGCAGCCGGTAGATGAAGAAGACAGTAAGAGCCAGCAGAAAGATAGCCAGCAGGATGAACCACAGCGTGCGGTAGAAGGGTGGCCGCACGGTGAAGGCGAGGACAGCGCCACGCTCGTTCCAGATGCCGTCGTTATTGGCGGCCTGCACGAGGAAGCGATAGCTGCCGGCGGGAAGATTGGTGTAAAACGCCGTGCGGCGAGATCCGGCGTCGATCCAGTGCGGGTCGAAGCCTTCAAGGCGATAGCGATACTGCACGCGGGAGGGAGCGACGAAGCTGAGGGCGGCGTACTCAAAGGCGAATCGAGTGTGACCAGGAGAGATATCGACGCCTCCCGGCTGCTCGACATCATCGACGGTAAAGCGCTCAATGACGATGGGCGGGGGACCGCGGCTGATAAAGAGATTGGATGGATCGACGATGGCGACGCCCTTGCGCGTGGCAAACCAGAGATTGCCTTCAGCAGTCCTCCACGCGGCAGGATGTCCCATCGCGGAGACCTCTTCCGTGGGCATGCCGTCGGAGGTTCCGTAACGATTGATATGCAGTGTGCAGGAAGGCGAAGACGCGCAGGCGATCAGCTCATACAAGCGGACGCGCAGGAGTCCATGCGGCGAGCCGAGCCACAGCGCTCCGCGCGTGTCGCCGATGATGGAATCGATCGTGGAGGGAAGATCATCGCGATGGATGGCGAGGAGTCGTCCATCGGCTGTCCTTACCGACAATCCGTTGCCTCGCGTGCCGATCCAGAGATTTCCCTGTGTATCCGCGAAGAGCGCCGTGATGATATTGCCGGAGAGGCCGTCGTTCTGGGTATAGGTCTTGATCTTTCCACTACCGCTCAGGACGGACAGACCTCCGAGCGTGGCGATCCAGAGATTGTCCGATCCAACGGGCCGCACCAGCGCACCGATGAGATTGCTGCCAAGGCCGTCCGCCTGGGTAAGCGTCGTAATCTTTCCGTTTTTGAGATGGGCTAGTCCGCGGCGTGTGCCGATCCAGAGAGTGCCGTCACCATCGGGATAGATGGAACGGATGAAGTCGTCGGGAAGACCGTCGGCGGAGGTGATGGAGGTAGCGTGTCCATCCTGAAGATGATTGAGTCCGTCGGGAGTACCGATCCAGAGGTCTTCTGTGCCGCCGGGAGCAAGCGAAAGGATGATATCGCTGAGGAGACCGTCGCGGGTGGAGACAGTATGTTTGTTTCCTGCGAGCCAGCGCTCAAGACCTTCACCGTTGGTTCCGACCCAGACAGCGCCGTCGGTGGTCTGGGCGATGGAGCTGACCATGCTTTCGGTTTCGCCGGGCAGCGTATGGAAGTTGCGATGCCGGAGGACGTGCAGGCCGCTGCTTTCGGTCCCGACCCAGAGATCGCCTTCGGCGTCTTCACGAAGCGAGAGGATGCTGTGGGTATCGAGAGCCTGTACCAATCGCGGTGGGGAGATGGAATCGTCGAGGCGATAGAGGCCGCGATTGGTCCCGATCCAAAGTCCTCCCTGGGAACTGGGAAGAAACGATTGGATGTGAGCGCCGTTGAGAGCCGATGGCCCAAGCGTGCGCGTGTTGCCGTTGGCATGAAAGGTAAGTTCGGTCGCGGTGCGCTGCCAGAGGGAGCGATCCGAGAGGAATCCGAAGGCGCGGACCGGTTGCGAAGATGGCATCAGCTGCTGATATGCGCTGCTCAATGTATTGGCGCGGTATTGAAAGAGACCCGCGGTGGTCGCAATCAGCAGGCTATCGCCTGAGACTTGCATTGCGGTGATGGGAGCAGAAACTGGAATGGCGATGAAGCGGTTGCCGTCGAAGTGCGCCAGGCCGTCACCAGTGAGGGCGAAGATGGAGCCGTTGACGGAGGCGAGAGACAGAACATTGGAGGAGGGCAGGCCATCCTGCGTTCCGTAATGTTGGAATGCGCCGCCGCTGTAACGCACGATGCCGTCAGCCGTTCCGATCCAGACGGTGCTGTCATCGGACCCCTGAGCGAAGCAGCAGATATCGTCGCTGGTGATGGCAGGCGTGTTGTCGTGCTGAAAGATTTTGAACTCGACTGCGTTGGAGCGGGCAACGCCTCCCTCGGTCGCGATCCAGAGGTAGCCGTCGCGAGACTGAAAGATGGCGTGAACGCTGTTCTGAGGAAGGCCGTTTTCTGTCGTCCATGCCTGGTGACTCAGGTTGGACGATTGGGCTGCGAGAGGACCGGAGAGGATCCCGAACCACAGTAAGGAAAGGATCAACAGTGCGCGCTGGACAGAAGACCTCATTTCAATTGCTGTAAACGATGGTAGTGCGTTTGTCTTTCCGGGTCTTCTGAATTTTGCAGCTACTGTTTTCCTTCTGATTTCGGGTCTCCCTTGAGGGAGCTGAGATACGCGACGAGATCGTCGATCTCCGATGGCTCGAGGACCTTGCCAAAGGCCGGCATCTCTTTGCCACCTTTCGTGATCTGCGTGCGAATCTGGTCTTCCTTGAGCCGACTGCCGACGGCGGAGAGATTCGGGCCTTTGGTCCCACCGCTGTGCTGGATGGTGTGGCACTGGGGACATCCGCTCTCTTTGAAGGTCTGCGCACCGTGGGGAGCAGGATTTCCGGGCTCTGCAGGTGAGGGGGCTTGCTGGCCCTGAGCAAACACGGTGGCCGAAGCCATGAGGACTGCCAGTGCGTGCGCCTTCATTGAGCGGGTGTCCCCTGTGATTTTCGTGCGGAGGTTGTTGGGGTCAGTTCGGAGTGAACGTGCCACGGGACGGTCTCGTTGGCGACCTCAGGATGCTTGCGCAGATACTCGAGAGCGTAGGTGCTTGCGGTAGGATCGTCCTTCTGATCGGCGAACTGGGCTGCCTCATGGGCAGCTTTGTCGTTCATCCCGAGCCGCCGGTAGACGATGGAGAGGATGTAGTGGGCGGCGAGATCGTCCGGGTCGATGGCCTGCACGAGCTGGTACTCTGCGCGCGCCTGATCGTATTTGTGCTGCTGGTAGTAGGAGAAGCCAAGCTCGCGGTGAGCGTCGCGTGAGCGGGGGAACTGCGAGGTGACTTTGGTCAGATCAGCGATGGCCCCATCGAGATTGCCTTGATTGCGTTCGACCAAGGCGAGGTAGTAGAGCGCACGCGCATTGTTTGGGCTGAGCGCGAAGGCCTTTGCCAGGCTGGCGCGTGCGTCATCATAGCGCTGCCACTGAAAGTTGGCGATGCCGATGTTGGTGTAGGCATCGACGTAGTCCGGCCTGAGGCTGGCCACCTGCTGGAACGCTCGTGCGCTTTCGGCGTACTGTTGGGCGTCGAGCATGGCGATGCCGTAGTTGTTCCAGCGCATCCAGAGGGGATTGTCGGCGGGATCGGGAGGTGTGGCCGGATTGACACCGAGCTGGAAGGTACGCGTGCGCGAGGCCATGACGACGACCGGCTGGACATAGTGCTGCTTCTGCATGGCGAAGTCGATGAAGTGCTGATCGAAGCGCCGGTAGTTGACCTGCGTGGTGACGCTGATGGGCCCCTTCGCATTGATGGGGACGCGGAACTGATAACGGACGATCTGCGAGCGGCCTGAGGGAATGGTGTTGTTGTAGGCGGCGACGCGTGTATCCCACACCTGGTGGAGCGCGTTGAGGTCGCCGTTGACATTGACCAGACGGTTGGTAAAGTTGTGCGCCCGAGGATCAATCTCGCCGTCGGCTCCGAGCTGGCCGGAGTGGGCAAGGATGCGACCAGAGGCATCCTTGGCGGTGAATTCGACCCAGCTCTCATACATATCGCGCTGTTCGGGAACGTGGCTGTGGGCGATGCCTTTGTTCTGGATGACAGCGGAGACGGTGATGGTGTCCCCGCGCGCGATGGTGACCGGTTCGGTTCCGAGCGGGGCGGTCATCGTGCCGCCGTTCTTCTCAAGCCCGAAGATGTCGATGTTGAAGACGTTGTTCTTCAGGAAGGCGACGGTCTTATCGAACTGCGTGTCGTAGTTGTAGTACTTCGCCATGATGGTGTTGGCGCCGATCCAGCGATGGCTGGCGAGCTTGCCGTCTTTTGCGCCGGGGTCGGAGAGAGTGAGATCCTCACGCGCCATGTGGCAGGTCTGGCAGGTGGAGACGGAGTCCTTGGTGTAGAAGGGGAGAGGCGATTGTTTGGAGAAGCTGGACTGCTGCCACTCATCATAGAGGAAGATGGCGCGCTGCCACTTGTAGTCGTTGAGCTGGCGGGGAAGTGCAGCCTTGTGGCACGCGGAGCAGAACTCGCTGCTGCGGTAGAAGTCCTTCATCACGGCCTTGGAGTGACGGTCGAGATGAGTGAGGATCTCACGATCTGAGACTTGCCGGTAGATGGGGGCGCCGTTTTCGTCAACAAGTACAGCGGGTTGAGCGAGCACGTAGCTGCCGGTGCCGCGGGTGTCGGTCTTCTGGATGGAGTGGCAGACCGAGCAGGTGACGCCTTCCTCGTCCATCTTGCGATCGACGGTCGAGCCTTTGGTTAGCGCTCCGGATACCAGGGCAGTCGGATTGTGGCAGCCTTCGCAATGACGTGTGAACTCGACGCCTTTTTCCTGGGTGAGAAGGTTGACATTACGGGTGTACCAGGGGGTACGGAAGGAGTTGGCGTGGGCAGACTGGCGCCACTCCGTGTGCGACTCCTCGTGACAGTGTCCGCAGTATTTTGCGGTCGGAAAGGATTTGCGATCGATGAACTGTCCGTTGTCGGTCTCTGCAAGCGAGGGTAGAAAGGGCTGGTTAGCACCGAAGCGATAGTCGTAGTGCTCCGCGGTTGCCTGCGAGTAGGCGCTGTGCTGCGATGGATGGGCAGCATCGTTACTGGCGTAAGCCGGAT
>DASTSJ010000094.1:0-2569 GCA_035760765.1 Edaphobacter sp.
GGCGAAGATGTCGCAGTTATCGATCTGCCTGGGAGAAGCGAGGATCTGCTTCGTCTGCCCGGGCCGCTCGCCGATGCCAACGGAGCGCGCTATGGAAGCCGCCGTTTCCACGGAGTCGCCGGTCACCATCACTACGCGCACTCCAAGTCTTCGGAGGCGCTCGACCAGTTGTTTCGAGTCACCGCGCGGCGGATCCTCGAACGCTATCAGCCCCGCAAGCCTCAAGGAACGCCTGTCGATCCCCGAAGCCACGGCGATCACCCGGTAGCCCTGTCCTGCCAAACGTTCAAGATCGGCCTTCCACTGGCCCTCATCTGCTGCTGCACTCGCTACTGAGGCCGGATATCCCTTCACCGCGTAAAGCGGCGCTCCCTCGTGGGAGATAACCGCTTCACTCATCTTGCTTGCTGGATCGAAGGGGGTGAACCCGGTTCTACTTTGCTGTGAAAGGACCACACCGTTGTCAGCGCAGAACCGCAAGACCGCCAGATCGATGGGGTCCTGGTTTCCGGCATCGCTGGCATAGGCGGCGAGCCGCATTAGCTCTGCTAGTGACCTAGCCGCATAGACAACAGTTTCCTTGACGGATAGACGATTTTCGGTGAGAGTACCGGTCTTATCGCTGAAGAGGATGTCCATTGCTGCTGCTTCCTCAATTGCAGAAAGTCGCGTCACCAGAACACCTTCGCGGGCTAATTCCATCGATCCGAAGGCCGTCGCCAGCGTAAACGTAGCCGGCAGAGCCGCCGGCACGGAGGCAACCAGCAGGATCAAGGCAAACGGAACCATCTCGCGCAGCGGCAGACCGGTCGCCCATGCGAACACCAGCAATGCAACCACGAGCGCAAGGTCGAGCATGACGAGGTTTTTGACAATGCGAAAGATGATCGATTGGAGGTGGCTGACCGTCTTCGCTGTGCTGACCAGTTCGGCTGTCTTCCCGAAGCTCGTGCGGCTTCCCGCTGCAGTCACCTGCGCCGTGGCTTCACCCCGAACGATCGTCGAACCCGCATGCGCCGTTTGCCCCTCCGCGAGATCGACTGGCTGAGACTCGCCAGTGAGCGCCGACTGGTCGACCGATACACTGCCCTCCGCAACCTCCGCATCCGCAGGAACAATGTCGCCCAAACGCAGGTAGATCACGTCCCCAACGACGATCTGTTGAGCGTCGATCACGTTCCATACCGAGTCTCGCATTACACGCGCACGGACCGGGAGGCTCTTTCGCAACAGTGCCAACGCATTGGTCGCTCGCCGTTCCTGCACCAGGCCAAGCAGGTCATTGAAGAGCAGCAGAGCCCCAATCACAATGGCTTCTGTTCGTTTGCGAAGCAGTAGCTCAAGAACGATCGTGGCCTCGAGCATCCACGGCACAGGTGCCCAAAACTTGCTCAGAAGTACCAGGACCGGGTGCGTGGCAGGCTCAGCCAGTGCATTCGGCCCATCTTTGGCGAGCCTCTGCGCGGCCTCTTGGCTGCTCAACCCTGACTGCGGACGCCGAAGGCGGTCTTCCTCCTTTCCAGGAGGGGGTAGTGAGTCTCTCCGGCTGACCTCTTCGTTCACGCAGCCAGAATACTCTTCGTCTGGACTGAATCTGCAGGAGTGTGTCCGGTTGCGGCGCGGCGCAACCTCGACTCAGGGCAGAGCTATTCGCCCAGCATCATATGCTGAATTGAATGGGCCCTTCCTGTTCCACCATCGCAGCCGATCAGCACGGCTGCCATCTTGGGATTGCCTTTCGCCGCCTCGAATTTGCCTGGCATTCCCGTCAGGAAGCGTTTGAGAACCAACTCCGTTTCGACCCCTATCACAGAATCATAGGGTCCCGACATCCCGACGTCGCTGATGTACGCCGTTCCGCCAGGAAGCACGCGTGCATCCGCGGTGGGGATGTGCGTATGGGTGCCAAGCACGGCAGTGACACGGCCATCCAGATACCAGCCCAGCGCGACCTTCTCGCTTGTCGTCTCGGCGTGAATATCCAGCAAAATGACCTTCGCTGTGATCTTGCTGAGTAGCTCATCGGCTTTGCGGAACGGATCGTCGCAGGAGGACATGAAGACTCGACCCTGCAGGTTCATCACCGCATAGCTCTGGCCCGAGGGCAGCTCGCCCTGGTAGAAGCCGAAGCCCGGGGTTCCGACCGCATAGTTGGCAGGCCGTAGGATACGGCGTCCGCGCTCGTGCGACTCCGCCGGGACCGTCATGTACTCGAAGATCTCGCGCTTGTCCCAGATGTGGTTGCCGGTGGTGATAACGTGCGCGCCCATGTCGAAGATCTCTTCTGCGATCGAAGGCGTAATCCCGAACCCGCCGGCGGCATTCTCGCCGTTGATGACGATCAGATCGACGGCGTTGGTCTCGACGACGTGGGCGAGGTGCTCGTGGACGATGTGGCGGCCAGCGGACCCAAAGATGTCGCCGACAAAGATGATATTCACTTTGAAATTTTACATGGTGAGCTTTACTAGACGGCGATCGTGTCCTTAGCAAGCCGACCAGACTCGCACGGCTGCAGGAATGTACGAGCCTGAAGAAGCAATTGTGTTAGCTTCCATTGCATGGCGCA
>DASTSJ010000095.1:0-8729 GCA_035760765.1 Edaphobacter sp.
AATCGACTGGAGGCCTGGTCTTCTCCGGTCAACTCCTGCTCGACCTGGCTGAGTCCGGCATGAGCCGCGAAGACGCCTATCGCCTCGTGCAGGGTCATGCCATGCACTCCTGGAAGAATGACCTCGTCTTCCGCGACGAGATCGCCAAGGTTCCCGAGATTACGGCGCGCCTCACGCCAGAAAAGCTGGCTCACGCTTTCGATTACAACCGTCAACTCGCCAACGTCGACGCGATCTTCGAGCGCGTGCTGAATCCGCGTCAGGCCTCGGTGTAAGGAATCCAGACCTGCATGGGCGACGGCTTACGGTTCGCCCATGCATAGTAAGGAATCAGCGTAAGCATCGTCCCCTTCTTCTCGGACCCGTCCCCCGCTGCTGTCCTGTACAAATCAGGCGAGCCTTGCGCTACAACGCTTCCGGGATGCTCCAGCACCGTCACTCCGCCCAGCATCTCTGGTTCAAAGCGAACCTTTGTCTCTCCCTTCAGATCTGCGCGGAGCTTAGAGAGATTCAGGCCGTGATCCTGCGCTGCCTGGTCCATACCCTCCATGCAAAAGACAACCGGCCCACGCTGCATCGCTACCTTGCCGACATCCTCCATCACAGCAGGATTCGCCTGCAACACGTGAGGGGTCATATCCATCGCCAGCTGAATTTTGTCTCCTGCATTCCATGTCCGCCGGATCGCGAGATACTCGCCTGCCTTCGCTCCATCCACAACTTGTCCATTCACTCGAACGGTGTTCTTCGCAGACCAGCCCGGAATGCGCAGAAAGACTGTAAACTCATGACTCTTGGCCGGAGATACCGTCAGCTCCACATCACCCTTCCACGGATACTGCGTCTTCTGCACGATCTTCAGCCCGGTCCCATCTTCCAGATGCCAGTTCATCTCCGAGGCGTCGTACAGATGCACGTAGATGCCGTCTTTGCTGGTGCTGTAGAAGTAGCCAGGAAGCGAAGAGAACGTTCGCTCAATATTAGGCGGGCAGCACGTCGTGTCGTACCAGGGGTTGCGAATCACATCGCCGGTCGCCGGCTCAAATGCCAGCGGATTGCGATAGCAATACAGCCGGCCATCCAGCGACATGCCGGAGTTGATGCCGTTATAAAGCGCACGCTCCATTACGTCGGTAAAACGCGCCTCGCCGGTGGCAGCCAGCATGCGCGCGTTCCACATCATGTTGCCGATCGCCGCGCAGCTTTCGCCGTAAGCGCGCGCATTCGGGAGCTCATACGCATCGCCAAAGGCCTCCCCCTCGGCACGCGCCCCCACGCCACCGGTCACATAAAGCTGATGCGAGACCAAATCCTGCCATAACGCTTCGAGCGTCTTCCAATAAGCCGGATCACCCGTCTCCAGGTAGTAGTCCGTCGCGCCGCAGCAGGCGTACATGCACCGCACCGCGTGCCCTTCCAGCTTGGTCCGCTCCGGAAATGGTATGCCGCAATACATATAAACGATCGCGCTCGGTTTGATCGTCCAGCGCTTATCGCCATGCAGAATGTATCCAGCCAGGTCGACATACTTCCGGTTGCCGGTCGTGCGATAAAGCTCAATCAACGACATCTCAATTTCGGGATGCCCCGAGATGATCGGAGTCTGGTTTGCGCCCGGCCCGTAGTTGGGGAGCAGAAAATCATCGACGAACCGGATTCCCGCGTTCAGCATGGTCGCATCGCCCGTAGCGCGATAGTAGGCAATGGCGCCCTGCAGGTAGTGGCCCATGCAATAGAGCTCGTGGCCAACCTCCTGTGTGTGCTGCTGCATACGCAGCGCCTTGCGATCTTCGACGTAGTACGTGTTCAGATATCCGCTCGGTTCCTGCACCGCAACGATCTCGCGGATCTGCGCGTCAGTCATCTTCTTCAACTCCGGCGCATCCTGCGACTGCAACACGTACGCCACCGCCTCGGTCCACTTGTACATGTCGGAGTCGGAGTAGACTGGCCCCTTTTGCGGCTCTGTCGATGTGCCCTGCAGCCGCTCAAAGTTCGTCATCCGCCCGTGCTGGACCAACTCCTCCCGCATGCTCGGGATGCTGCTGGCCACATTCGTCTTTCGCCTGGCCGCCCAGTAGCCGGTGACCGTCACTGCACCTACGGGGACCTGCCGCAGCTTCGCGTGAGGAGACTTCGAAAAATCCAGAACCGGCTTCATCTTCCAGTCGGAGTAGGGCTGCGTCTTAGGCGGCTCCACCCTGGCCATCGCCCGCCGAGGATCTGCAAGAACCGCAGCCGCCGCCAGCGTCGTTGAAGCAAGAAACTCCCGTCGCGAAATTGATTCAGACATCCAGACTCCTTTGCTCTTCAGCTACGACTTCGGCTCGGACCAGTTCCATCGGTCAAACTCTCGATCCCGAATCTTATCGCTGCAGGTCAAGGTCGTCGAGTCCATCTTCCCTTCCGATACATTAACGGCAGGGAGATCCGCTTGCCGCACACTCATGAAGGCAGTCAAGACGACACCCTTGTTCAGATCGTCGATGCCGCGCTCGCGTCTGCAGTCCAGCGCAGCGGTGACCATCTCGTCTGCCGACCGGGCTGTACGCAGTGCTGCCACGGCGTCTTCCCCATCTCCCCGCAGGATGCTGCACGGCTTCGCGACGGTCTTGGAGCCCTACGGCAACAAGATCCACAGCAAGCCGCAAGGATCTCCGTCCGCGTCGCAAGTTCGGTCAGACGGCTGGCTCCGCTCTTCCCGGGCGATCTGTCGACGGGCATCCTCAACGAAGACTACGAGGACTCCGCCTTATTCGCCGATGAAGGCGAAGATGCTCTCGGAGAGAATGAGCCCTGCCCGGTACTCGATCCCGTAACCGGCACCTGCGATCTCTACGAGCATCGGCCCATCGTCTGCCGCACCTTTGGACCGCCCATGCGAACCCCGGATGGCGACCTCGCAACCTGCGAACTTTGCTACATCACTGCAACTACCGAAGAGATCGCCTCCTGCGAACTGGACCCCATCATCCCGGAGACAGAAGCGGCCAGCAATGCAGCCTACAACGCTGCTCACTCTGTCTACGGCGAAACCATCGTCACCTTTGCTCTGCGCTACGCTTTGGACACTTGGGAAGGTTCACAGGAAAGCTAGATCTGAAACAGTCTTCTTCCGAGTTTTCTTCAGGGTAGGCGATAATCAATTCTGTGGAGCAGACCGACACAAACACCTTCAGGATTACGCTCGCGGTTACCGGAGCGAGCGGTAGCATCTATGCCGCAGAGATGCTCCGCGCGCTCGCCGCAGACGCTCGAGTCGCGCGCATTGACTTCGTAGCCTCCGATAGCTCCCTACGGGTCTTCGCGGAAGAGCTTGAACTGAGCGGCCGCAACAATCTCGCGGAAAAGCTCCTCGGTGAACCTTGCAGCAAACTTCGCCTGCACAGCGAGTCGGATATCGGCGCCAGCATTGCCAGCGGAAGCTATCCCAGCAGCGCGATGATTGTTCTGCCCTGCTCCATGGGTACGCTTGCCGCCATCGCAAATGGTATCGCCGGCAACCTCATCCATCGCGCAGCCGATGTCTGTCTCAAAGAGCGTCGTCCACTCGTCCTCTGTGTACGCGAAACTCCCTTCAATCGCATTCATCTGCGTAACATGCAGTTGGCTGCGGAAGCAGGTGCCACCATCTTTCCTGCCATTCCCACGCTCTACAATCGCCCGCAAAGTACCACCGAGATGGCCCGCCAGTTCGTCAACCGTGTCCTTGCACACATTGGGTTACCGCAGCCGGGTGCCTATCAGTGGGGCAACGAAGACGAGTAGCGTGCCGGCTGGAGCATCGTCTCCTGGTCAATGACAGGTGGCTGCGCATGCAGAAACTCCGCCGTGGTCTTCTCAACCGGTCTCCAGCACTCCAACGGAGCAAGATGTCCGCAACCTTCGATAATGCTCAACGAAGAGTTAGGGATCAGTGCGTGAATTCGCCGCCCGACGTTGAGCGGGATCAGTTGATCTGCAGAACCCCATACGACGAGCGTAGGTCGCTGTAGATCGTGCAAACGGAAATCCAGAAGGTCGCGACCTGTCGTCATTGCAGAAACGCTCCGCTCGATGACCCATCCATTGCGAGCAAACTTCTGCAGAATGTCGCGTTCTACAAATTTGGGTACGGGTTGCGGATCGGGTGAGAGCATCTTCATCAGCCGCGTCACTCCGGGCGCGTCCGTAGGGAGGAAGAGCGCTGCACCAAAATCGGCCGGGAAGTACACGCCGGCAGCGTCGTACACGACCAACCGGTCCACCAGCGCCGGATGATCCAGCGTCAGCTTCATCGCGATCCAGCCGCCCATCGACCATCCTCCAACGAAAGCATGCTGAAGATGCATCGCCTTTGTGAAGGCGACCATCGCATTCTCTTCCATTGTGATGGAGTAATCCGCATCTTTCGGCCGCGACGATCTTCCGTATCCCGGAAGGTCGGGCGCATAGATGTGAAAGCCGTCTGCCGCAAGCGCAGGGATCATTCGGGACCAATCCTCCCCGCGAGCTCCCAGGCCATGTATCAATAGCAGCGGCGCGGCGGTCTGAGGACCGGCTTCAAAGTAGTGAAGCCGGTAGCCTCCCGCCTCGACATACTCGCTCTTTACACCCTCACGCCACAGCTGAAAGCGAACCTGCTGATCGTTAACCCACAGGGGATTAAAGTAAAAAACAATACCGCACCCGACTATCAGAAACGTTATGACCAGTAGAACTCGCCATGGCACTTTCATCGTTTCACGGTCTCCGCAATCTGAATGGCCTTGTGGACCACGTTTCGTGCAGCCTCATCCAACCCGTACGGGGCTAGATTATCCTCTGTCCGAGGAACCCATTTGGCTTCGACCGCGTCGTCCCCGCAAACAGGCTCTGAAACCTCGTCTTCCACGAAACACAGCCACTCGATCAGCACATAGTGGAATCGGGTTCGCTGGTGTTCATCGCGAACAATGCGGTCGACTGTCGCCACAATCTCGACTGGCCTTACACGCAGGCCTGTCTCTTCAAGAACCTCACGGACGACACCTTCGGAAGTCGTCTCGCCCAGCTCCAGCGCTCCGCCTGGCAGCGACCACGCACCCAGCAGAGGCTCCCGCCCGCGCCGGATCAGCAGCACATCGTTTCCACGCAGGACCACAGCAGCCACCCCAACGATAGGGGCCTGTGGATACTCGCGTCCGCTCCGTACTGCTTCCTCGTTCTCGTTCACTTCAAGGGTTTGCCAAACTCTTCCCCAAACACGGTATGCGACATGTCGAAGCGGCCGCCATAGTACTTGTCCGGTCCCTTCAAATGCCCTATCGCGAGCAGCGCAACGACCCAGTAGCTCATCGGCAGACGAAGGACCTCGTGAACCTTGTCCTGCTCGAATCCTTCCATCGGGGCCGTGTCATAGCCCATGACCTCTGCCATCAGCATCATGTGGGTCAGCCCGATCATGACATGCTTGTTGAGCCATCCATGCATCTGCTCACGGCTGAATCCTGACAGAAAGTTCGAAACACTCGTCCGCGCCTGCGCGGCATAGCTCTCCGGCATGCCACCTTCGCGTCCAAGCTGGATCATCAGGTCCAGGTCCTTGCGCCAGCCGTCAGCATCACCGCAGGCCACAATCACTGCGGACGCCTCTTCTACCTTCGCCTGGTTGTAGCTCGCTGCACGCAGCTTCTTCTTCTGCTCAGGCGTCTGCACGACCACAAAGCGCCAAGGCTGCATGTTGTAGCCACTCGGTGCATGCAGGCCCGCATCCAGAATCTGCTTCATATCCTCAATGGGGATCGGCGATCCATCAAAGCTCGGAGTAGCACGGCGATCCGCAATTGCCTGGGTCAGTGTCTTTTTCTCTGCCATTGGGCCTCTATTTTTCTTTACTTTAGATGTTATCTCCGGCCATGGAGGTTTCTGTCGCTTCCGCATAAAGACAAAAGCGTCTTCAAGATAGCACCTCGTCTCTCACCAGAAGTGCCATTGAAGAATAATTTTTATGACAAAAGCATAGTCTTTGCGATCTTCAACGTTCTGACAGAAGCAGATCGCTAGTGGATCTCATTCATCGCAAGCTCGATCGCGTACGGATTCTGTCCCGGAGCCTCAGCTACCATCCACACGCCATGAAAATTTTTGCGTAGCTCGGGATAGGCTGCTACAAGCGCGCTCATCGCATCCGTATTCCTCTTCTTCGCTACTGCTGCATCACCAAGTTGATCTATCTTGAGTCGCGCGATGACATCGATCTTGTCCTTTTTTAGCGAATCGTCGACGCCCAGGCCGACGAAGTGATACTCCGTTCCGTCGCTTCCCTTCACCACCAGCGGCGTGTTCTCACTGATGCCATCGGAGAGCGCGGGCGGGGCCGCAGCCGTCTGTTCCTCGCGCAGCTTTTCAAGATGCGTGCTCTGGATCATCGCGGTCGGATTCAGCAGTGCCTCTGCCTGCTGGTAGTAGAGCCACGCGCTCCACTGTTCCTTGTTCTTTGCCATCTTCCGCGCTTCGGTCCAGTACCAAACTCCATCGTGTCCAGCCGCAGTCATCGCGCGTGGATAAAAACCGGCCATATGCCAGGTGCCCTGCTCCTGCTGGATCAGGAAAGAAAGCCGGTAAGGAGCGGCGATTCCCCGAGCCTCAACAATACCGAACGCGTATTTGCCCGCAGGAAGCGATGGGATAGAGAAATCCGCCTCAGCGATCGAATGATTCAGTGTGCAGAGAAATTGCGCGTTTCCAGGCTTACCATCCGGACCCGGCTTCAAATCCGTCGCATCCAGTAAATAGATCTGCTCGACCGCGAGAGTGGCTCCCTTCACACTGACAGAAGCGCTATCGACCGCACTCTGAATTGCGCCGAAATTCCTGGCATACTCCGGGATCGTGATTGCCTGCAGGCCGGCGGCATCATTGTTCTGCACCTTCTCTGCCATACCGCGTACCGCCGCGGCGATCGCCGTGCGATCCGACTCCGTCATCGCCGACTGCGTCGTGCAGCTCTCCGCACGAACCATGCCACCGTAGCTCGCGGAAATTGCCGCCAGCGTCAATGCAGTGCGAATCCATCTCAATTCGCGCACCTTCAACCTCCCCGCAACGACTCAAGTCTAGATCATCGGCTCAGGCGGTACCCAGGACATTGGACGCTCACCCCAGGCCCCAGTCATCCATCCATAAGCGGCCGTAGCCCTCTTTACCGCCGGCTTGCCGATCCCGCCCGCCTCCGTGTTACCCTTCTCGCACTCATCCATAGGACCCTGTAAGCGCAGTGAAAAAAGAGCCAGACATCACCGACGCAACCCCGCACAGCCAGCTCACGATGCAGGTCGTCGACCACGTTAGGTCCCTCATCGCATCAGGCGAGGTCAAACCCGGAGATCGCCTTCCGCCCGAACGCGAACTGGCTCGCAAGCTCAAAATCAGCCGCTCCAGCCTGCGCGCCGGTATCGGCTTCCTCTCCGCCATGGGCGTTCTTAAGAGCCGCCACGGAGCGGGCACCTTCGTCTCCAACGGCCCACCGGCTCTCGACTCAAGCTCGCTCTCCGTCCTCGGGGCCCTGCACGGATTTCTGCCCTGGCAGATGTTCGAGGCCCGGCTCGTCCTCGAGTCTTCGCTCGCCGCTCTGGCCGCGGAACGCGCCACCGATGAGCATATTGCAGAGTTGGCTGAAGAAGTCGCCGAGATGTACGCCGCGCTCACCGACCCGCAGGAGTATCTGATCCACGACGTACGTTTTCACCGGACCATCGCCCGAGCTGCCGGAAACCCTATCCTGGGTGCTCTGATGGAGACCATCACGGCAAATCTCTACGAATATCGCTCCAAGACGGTCGTAAACGCGCAGGACCTCAAAGAATCGGCCGAGATGCACCGCGAGATCTTTCGCGCCATCAAGTCGCGCAATCCCGCACTCGCCCGCCAGACCATGGAGAAGCACCTGAACCTTGCCCGTACCGCCCAGGCCGCCGAGATCGGGCAGGAACTCTCCGCAACGCCGATTCCGACGGATAACGACTCGGTCGGTCTGATCAGCGACTAAGTCTCCCTTTTGCAACTCATCTCGTTCAAGCGATAGAGAAACCCCGCTTCAATGCATGGATTCCGAGATCTTGCCTGAAAACGGAGGCTTTGGCGCCCAAAGCCCTCCCGTAGCCCACCCTGATCGCAAGCATCTCCGCTCAAAAGCAGTGAGCTCCCAGGACGTCATTCCTGCCCTGATAAACTGGGCTTTACTTCTCTCATGTCCGACGCACAGAAAAAGTTCTACCTCACCACGCCGATCTACTACGTCAACGCGCGCCCCCACATCGGCCACGCCTATACCACCATTGCGGCTGACGTCATCGCGCGCCGGCAGCGCACCCTTCTCGGCGAATCCAACGTCTGGTTCCTCACTGGTACCGACGAGCATGGCCAAAAGGTGCAGCGCTCCGCCCATGCCGCCGGAATCACCCCGCAACAGTTCACCGATGAGGTCTCCGCCCAGTTCGAGTCGCTGTGGAAGCGCATGGGCATCACCTACAACGACTACATCCGCACCACAGAACCGCGCCACGTGCGCGGCGTGCAGAAGCTCTTCGCTGAGCTCTACTCACGCGGCCATATCTATCTGGACACCTATACCGGCCAGTACTCGGTAGGCGAAGAGATGTTCGTCGAAGGCCCCCCTGGAACCATCGGACCAGACGGCAAACCCACCGAAACAGTCACCGAAGAGAACTTCTACTTCCGCCTCTCTGCCTTCCAGGCTCAACTGATCG